>DATKLV010000098.1:0-8284 GCA_035542255.1 Desulfomonilia bacterium
GGAGGACCAGGGGCAGAACACGTGCATCTTCTCCACGGAATTCGCATTGAAGATGATGGGGGACATCCAGGAGTACTTCATCGATAAAGGCGTGGAGAACTTCTACTCGGTGAGCATCAGCGGGTACCACATAGCCGAGGCCGGGGCGAACCCTGTCAGCCAGCTCGCGTTCACGCTGGCGAACGGGTTCACGTATGTGGAGTACTACCTGTCGCGCGGTATGAAGATTGATGATTTTGCGAAGAACTTCTCGTTCTTTTTTTCGAGCGGGATGGACCCTGAGTACAGCGTTTTGGGAAGGGTGGCGCGGAGGATCTGGGCCATAGCCATGAAGGAGCTCTACTCTGCGGACGAATCATCGCAGCGGCTGAAGTACCACATCCAGACCTCCGGCCGGTCGCTGCACAGCATGGAGATCCAGTTCAACGACATCAGGACGACGCTGCAGGCGCTGACTGCGCTGGCGGACAACTGCAACTCGCTGCACACCAATGCCTATGACGAGGCCATCACGACGCCGACGGAGGAGTCGGTGCGTCGGGCCATGGCGATCCAGATGATCATCAACCGGGAGTTCGGGCAGACCATGAACGAAAACCAGCTGCAGGGGTCGTTCTTCATGGAATGGCTGACGGACGCGGTGGAGGAGGCGGTGCTTAAGGAGTTTGAGCGGATCAGCGACAGGAGGGGGGTGCTCGGCGCGATGGAGACGCAGTACCAGAGGTCGAAGATCCAAGACGAGTCCATGTACTACGAGCACTTGAAGCACTCGGGCAGGATGCCGATCATCGGGGTGAACACGTTTGAGAATCCGGAGACAGAGAAATCGGAGTATCGGCCTGCTGGGAGCTGCATAGCTCTGACGCGTGCATCGTACGATGAGAAGCGGGCGCAGCTGGATAACTGCCGGAAGTTTCAGCGGCGGCATGAGAAGCAGGCGCGCTCGGCCCTGGAGAAGATCAAGGAGACGGCGCTTCGTGGCGGGAACATCTTTGCTGAGCTGATGGACACGGTGCGCGTCGCGAGCCTCGGCCAGATCTCTCACGCACTGTACGAGGTGGGCGGCAAGTACCGGAGGAACATGTAGGACGGACATGAAGACCATCGGCAAAGGCTATGTCCACATCTACACGGGAAACGGCAAGGGCAAGACGAGTGCAGCCCTTGGACTGGCTTTACGCGCAGCAGGCCGCGGCCTGAAGACCCACATGGTCCAGTTCATGAAGGGGCAGCACTACGGCGAGATCGACGGGGTGAAGACGACCGGGGGGCTCATCACCATCGAACAATTCGGACACCCCACCTTCTGCAAATTCAGCGATACCCCGGATCCCAAAGATATCAAGAGGGCACATTCAGCCCTTGCCCGCATACATGAGCTCATGCATGCCCACGCCTGCGTCATCCTAATTGCCGACGAGATGGTAACGGCATGCCTGTTCAAGCTCATCACTGAAGACGATGTTATCGATGTCATCAGGGACAAGCCCGAAGGCATGGAGCTCGTGCTGACCGGCAGGGGGGCGACCGAGCGGATGATCGAGGCTGCTGATCTCGTGACAGAGATGAAGGAGATCAAGCACTACTACGCCCAAGGCGTCGATGCCCGGGAGGGGATCGAGAGTTAGGCGTCCATAACTTTCATGTACAGGGTCTCGCCGGCATTATCTTCTCAGATGCTCGCCTGTGCATGCCGGTATATCCATCTCGGCCTGTTACCGGAATATATGCCTGTTCCGGTGACGGAGCGAGTATTACCCGGCAGAGGTTGCCTGCGCTTCCATATGCGCCCTGATCTTTTTGGCCGTCCAACCCATGGCCATATAAGAGCCAAGGTATACCGAGATGAAAACACACACGACCTTAGATATCATGGCAGCTGTAAACGTGATGTTTTCAAATCCGGCTGCCCCAAGAGCAAGTCCATAAAGAACGCCCAATACTATCCCCATAAAAAGCATGATGAGGAAGTAAAGGAATCCATGAATGCCCTTACCCTTGCCTAAACCATCCAAGGTGATTATGCCCAGGTAAAAGCCTGAAATGGTGTACATAACGGCAGCCAGGAAGGTGAAGTTACACACGAACATAAAGGTGATGACATGGTCAGCCACGACCGCCTTTACCGGGAGAAGACCTTGCAGATTGGGTATTTCCCGCGAGAGTTTGAGCATTTCCTGATGGAAACCCCTGTTTGCGATCGGACAGTTTATAATGAGTTGGAATATGAAGTTGGGCAGTATGTATGTCTTCCAGAAATATCCTTTCTTCGATATGACCCCGGCATAGGCACCTAGTCCTTTTGCTGCGAGGCGGGCAAGGTCATTGCCGATGAATCGGCTGGTAATGAGGTAGTGCGGTATGACATAGAGCAACGAGAGAGCTAAGGTTATACGGGGGCGTGGTGTCCACCCTGTTCCATAGATAATGCCCAGGATGATCGCCGTGCAGAACAAGGCGATGGGAAACGATACAGGAAGTGTCATGAGCCAGGGGTTCCCCACAAGCCCATCAGTCGCTGCATCTCCCCCTGCTGGAAGCTCCACCTTTCCCTCGATGAGCTCCTTGCGTGCCGCAAACAGAGTGCCTGCTGGCTGGAATGTAATGAATGCCATGTATACAGTGGCAATGAATCCTGCAACGGTGAACCGAGAGTATTCAGTCCCCATGACACGGAAGATAAGTAATACCCCTACCACAATCAACACAGCAATGACAACGAAGCTCACAACCACCTGGACTGCAAGAACCTGGTTTACCCCGAGTTTCTTTCCCTTCGACTCTGCCATAGAACCCCCCTCTTAAGAATATATTAATACTCTCGCTATTAACTATAATAAATAAGAATCTTATTGGCTCAAGTTTTTCACCCCCGTTTGTTATGATGAAGAAGGCATAGATCATCAACATCTATGCATGGGAAATCCCAACTCAGTTCGTTGCTTCTGGCGCGAAAGCTATGCTATTCGAAAATTTACCTTTTTGAATCATGCCTTAAGTCATCACCCCAAGACTCAGAAGGTCCGCAAAGGACAGGAAACTATTGAACTGCAGTCATGCTATCCTTTGTAAAAAGATTGAATGGGCTTGAAGAAATCGCAGGAGAATACCATGATTGATTTTCAGTTTAGGTTCCCAATGAACACCCACTCTACAAACCCCCAAAAAATATCTCCAATACATCAAAATGTTTTGCTGTTATAATATCTTACTTCAGACAAGATGGAAGTGCAAGGCTGATTTCCCATAATTGATGTGCCTCATCCAAAAAAGCTACACGGTTGTAGAATTTTCAACATGTATCTTAATTGGTTTTTTCACATCAAATAATAATATACATGAAACCTACAAATGAGGTGATGATATGAACGGATATAATCGTTTCATTAAAACGCCTGAAGAGCTTTTTACCATCATGGAAGCTTTCAGGATGGCTCCCGATAACGAAATTAGCGATTTTATCGTCGGTCAAACAGAAAAAATCATTGAGCTTGAGAGGCACATCAAGTTTCAAAATGAAGTTATTGATGCTCAAAAGAAACAGCTGGAACGGAAACAATTTGCACACTGTCAGAATGGAGGCAGACATCATTAATTCAACATATCATCATTTTGTTACATAGCTTGTGTGAGATCATTTAAATTAATCAGCAGATTTTTGCTTACAATCGAATCCCGATTCAACCGACTCGCCACTGAAAATGAAGAGGGGGGAAGATCAATGATCTACCCCCCTTCATAATTCTTACAGCACTTCGATGACCGTGGTCATGGACACGCCGCCGCCGCCGCAGAGCGTTGCAAGGCCAAGGCTCTTGCCGCGCTTCCTCAGGGCGTACATGAGGGTGATGATGATGCGGGCACCTGTGGAGCCCACCGGGTGGCCCAGTCCGATGCCAGATCCGTTTAAATTGACCTTGCCGCGGTTGAGCTTGAGTTCACGCTCGCAGGCGATGTACTGGGATGCAAAGGCCTCATTGACCTCGATAAGATCGAAGCTGTCCACCGTAAACTTGGGGTTGTTCTTCAGAAGATTCCTGACTGCAGGAACGGGGCTGACGCCCATGACTGAAGGGTGGCACGCGCCGCGGGATGATGCAATTATGCGTGCCATGGGCTTCAGGCCCAGCTCTTTGGCCTTTTCGGCCGACATGATGATCATGGCCGAAGCCCCGTCGTTGAGCCCTGATGCATTGCCGGCCGTCACCCTGCCTCCCTTGGGCAGGAATGCAGGGGGCAGCTTGGCCAGGTCGTCCATGGTCAGGCCGGGTCTGAAGTGCTCATCCTTGTCGAATATAACAGGCGGCTTGCCTCTCTTCTGGGGGATCTCAATGGGCACGATCTCTTCCCTGAAGTCGCCCTCTTTGGTGGCCCTCTCTGCACCGTTGTGGCTCTTAAGCGCCACCTCGTCCATATCCTGGCGGGTGATCTTGTAGAGATCGGCCAGGAATTCGGCGGTCTGCCCCATGATGTAGGGCTTGCCCTTGAACATCTCGAACAAGGGTGTTGCCTTCACCGGGCTGTCATCGCCCAAGGGCTGGACATGCGAACCGCAGTGGAGTCCTCTGGTCATGGCATCTACAAAGACCTTGTCGTTGAGCCTGCAGCCCCACCTGGCATCCAGGGATACAAAGGGTGTACCGGACATATGCTCTACGCCGCCGGCCAGGATAATGTCGGCCATGCCGGCCTGGATCATGGCGGCCCCGCTCAGAACCGCCTCCATGCCGGAGATGCATACCCGGTTGACGGTCACGGCTGTCGTCGTCTCGGGTATGCCTGCGAGTAATGCCGCAACGCGGGTTACGTTCAACGTGTCCACAGGCTCCATACAGCAACCGAAACGCACATCATCGATCAATGCAGGGTCAATGCCCGCCCGGTCAATGGCGCCCTTCATGGCGACTTTGGCGATATTCCAGCCGCCCAGGTCCTTCAGTGTCCCGCCGAAGGTACCGATGGCTGTCCTGCACGCAGAAACAATGACTACATCCTTCATGTAAATCCCCCTTTATGCATATTTGGCGCCTTTGTGAACAGAAGCGCGTTCATTCATCTTAAAAAATGAATAATCATTCATTATATAGAGGAAAGGCATGTTCCTGTAAAGGAAAAACTGATCCGCGGATCGGTTAAAATAAGTTTGAAGTTATAAGTTTTAAGCAAAAATGATGTCAGAGTTGTATCTTAAGGGGTTGTTGCCCAAATACTGAGATCCTTCGCTGCGCTCAGGATGACATTGACCGACTGTTATCATTGTCATCTCTGAACGAAGTGAAGAATCTCTTTTTAGTGCGTGTCCATAAAGTCATTTGTCAACAGTCCTTTAAAACTTAACACTACACTGAGCAATGTCCTGCTTGCACACATCTCGATGTCGCGCTATACCTTGAAAGTGAACCGTCCCTTGAACATCATATGCAGACGCTGCGGTACCTGCTGTCTCGCCGACATGATCGGGTATGTAACCGAACTGGACATCGAGCGGTGGAAGGCTGAGGGCCGGGAAGACATCTTCCACATCATCGACAATGAACAGGCCTTCTGGGCAGGGGATCACTTCGTCTCGGCGCGTGACGGCAGGGAGCTAATGTGCTGCCCCTTCCTCAAGTGGGAGGGAGACCAGTGCACATGCAGCATCTATGAAACTCGCCCCGACGTATGCAGGAACTACGAGCCGGGCTCCTCGCAAATCTGTCCGCTGTGGAAGGCTGAAGATTGAGGTCGCGGACAGAGGTGGAATCGCTGATTAGCATACTCATGGGAGGGCCCTTCTTGCACATTCATTCTTCCTGAGAACGGATCGCCAGTCGCTCTCGAACATTTTGCTTTGCTGACACATATTTTCATCATCAGGTCTTCCTTTTAACGAATATTATTCTATTAAATATAATTGATTGCCGGGACACATACTGTCCCGGAAAACCAGATGAAATGATAAGAAAGGAGACGAAAGCATGATAGCACTACCTGATCTTCCCTTTGCCAAGGATGCACTGGCACCTGTCATCAGCGCGAACACCCTGGATTTCCACTACGGAAAGCACCATAAGGCCTATGTGGACAACACAAACAAGCTGGTTGCAGGGACCGATCTGGAGAAGGAGACACTGGAAAACATCATGAAGAAGGCTTCCGGTGACGCTTCAAAGACAGGCCTTTTCAATAATTCGGCCCAGGTCTGGAATCATTCCTTTTACTGGCAGTGCCTGAAACCCGGGGGGGGCGGAGCGCCCAAGGGCGCTGTGGCATCGAAGATCACCTCCACCTGGGGCAGCGCGGAAAAATTTTTTGAAGAACTGAAGAACGCCGGCGTCACCCAGTTCGGCAGCGGGTGGGCCTGGCTCGTGCTGGACAAGGGAGAGCTCAAGATCGTAAAGACAGCCAATGCCGACACCCCGCTCGTACATGGACAGAAGCCGCTGTTGACCATCGATGTCTGGGAGCACGCCTATTACCTCGACTACCAGAACCGCAGGCCGGACTACCTCCAGGCCGTTCTCGACAAGCTCATCAACTGGGACTTCGTGAACGCTAACTTCGGGAAATAAGCATCAGGGGCCTGGACTCCAGGCCCCTTGCCATCCCTAAAATCCATCGAGGATTGTGATCGAGGCAAGCAGCCCATCACCCTGACCCAGGGGGAATGAGGAGAGGGGATCTGTATGCCCTTTGATTGCTCATGCCTAGGCCAAATTATTCAGATTAAATTATGCAGATCGAGTTGGGTTCTCGCTTTTAATCCCCCTTTGAACCGGTGAGCGAGTGCTGAAAAATCCGGGTAAAGCGGCGTTTGTCTGAGCGGAGTGAAACGGAGCGAGTTCAGCCGCGGCCCGGATTTTTCAAGCGAGCGAACGGACCCTTTAGGGCGGTTCATGGGGTGCCTTTTCTTTGTGTTACTTTCTTTTGGCATCAAAAGAAAGTAACAAAAAAATTATGCCCTCACCCTCGGCAGGTCTTTCCACGAGGTGGTGAACAGGGGCGACTTCCTGGTCTGGCGCATCCACCAGGGCCGCTCAGAGCCTGCGGCAGCGAATTCGATCGTGCCTCTGCCCCAGCGGCGGTTCACAGTGTCCACGGTCTTCATGAGCCCCATCTCCCGCTGACCCTCCCGGCTTTCGTGGAAGAGGTTGAGCTGTACCTGGCCCCGCTGCACGATGTCCGAGAACATGACCCCGACCTTCCTGTAAGCGGGGCCCTTGCGGTAGATGCGCCTTAGGAGCGCCTTTGCATACCGGATGAGGTCCGGGGTGTAGGCGGTGGCCACCGGGACGGCTGCAGAACAGATGCGGGTCCTGGGGTGGCCGTCGTTGAACGGGAACTCCATGAGGAACACCTGGATGAAAGACGCTGCAGAGCCCTGTGCTCGGAGCTTTTCGGCAGCCCTGCCGGCATAGGCCGCTGCGGCTTCCTCCAGCTCTTCGAGTTTGTAGACCTTCCTGCCGAAGGACCGGGAGCAGAGGATGGCCTTCCTGGGCGGCTCGCCCTCATCGAGCGGGATGCAGGAGACACCGCGGAGTTCGATGACCGTGCGCAAACCCATGACGGTCATGTGCTTTCTCACCCAATCATCCGGCGCATTTCTCAGGCCGAGCGCGGTGAGGATGCCATGGCGCCTGAGGAATTTGGCGTACCGGCGTCCCACGCCCCAGATGTCCTCCACCTCGATGCCGGAGAGTGTCTCTTCCTCGCGGCCCGTGATGTCGAACACCCCCTCGCACTCCGGCACCTTCTTGGCCGCCTTGGCTGCGACCTTGGCCAGGGTCTTACTGGACCCTATGCCGATGGAAACCGGGATGCCCACCCACTTCCCCACTGTGGCTCTCATGGCCTTCCCGTATCCGGTGAGGTCGTCTGTAATCCCGGCAAGGTCCAGGAAGGCCTCGTCGATGGAGTAGATCTCCATCTCCGGAGTGAAGGCCGAGAGCGTCTCCATGACCCGGCGCGACAGATCGCCGTAGAGGCTGAAGTTGGAGGAGAAGACGTGCACGCCTTGTTTCGCAACCAGGTCCATGCACTGGAATACGGGCTGGCCCATCTTCAGCCCCAGGGCCTTTGCCTCGTTCGACCGGGCGATGATGCACCCGTCGTTGTTGGACAGCACCACCACGGGCCTGCCTTCGAGGGCCGGGTTGAACACCCGCTCGCAGGAGGCATAAAAGTTGTTGCAGTCGACGAGTGCAAAGACCTTGTTCATGTTCTTCTCTCTTACCGTCAGAGGGTCACCACGCAACTTTTCAATGGGTCCCTCACCCTGTCCCTCTCCCCTGGAAGGGGCGAGGGG
>DATKLV010000099.1:0-4670 GCA_035542255.1 Desulfomonilia bacterium
CTCCACGGTCTCGACCGTCTTTCCGTCGCATTCGATGGCGAGCACCATGCACGACAAGACGGGCCGGGAATCCATGATGACCGTGCACGACCCGCAGGCGCCCCGGTCGCAGAACTGCTTGCCGCCTGTCATACCCAGATGGTCGTGTATGAGGTGATACAGTGTCCAGTTCGGTTCGACCTGGACGACATGCACCTCGTTGTTTATCGTGAGCCTGATCCGGCCTTCGGGTTCCGGGAGTTCCTTGCCCTTGTGATCCGAGAGGATGTGCTCCCTGAGCCCCTCAAAGTTTTGCAGATGTGTGCTGCAGTAGGGGCAGGTGAATGATCTTATGTCAGTGTTCTTCACTGTGCGATCCTCCTTCTCTTCCGGGCCTTCAAGTAATCGGCTCTTAGATCCTGCCCAGGGCCTTCAGGACCTTGTCGGGCGTTATGGGGTGGTCATAGATCCATACCCCGACGGCATTGTACACGGCAGGGCCTATCAGCCCTGTCATGACCGTTCCGATATCCTCTCCGATGCCCACCGATCCGTAGGGGCCATACCCCATGCCGCTCTCCACGAGGATGGTGTCTATAGGTCCCTCCACATCCAGGATGGTTGCAATCTTGTAGTCGATGAGATTGCCGTTGAGCATGACGCCGGTGGCCGGGTCATAGATCATCTCCTCGAACTTGCCCCGGGAGATGCCCATGACGGAACCGCCGTACTGCTGCCCTTCACAGCTCATGGGATTGAGCGCCTTGCCCACGTCGTTGACATTCACGACCTTTATGATAAATATCTCGCCGGTCTCGGGATCCACCTCGATCTCGAGGAAGTGTGCCTGCCTGGTAAAGTGCGGCCGCGGGTTCTCCGGGTTGTAGCTGCCCAGCTGCACATGGTATCCGAAGGCAAAGAACGGCTCTGAAAATGCCCACCTGAAACCTGCATTTTCCGTTGTTGATATGGGTCCCGACTGTCCTGCCTCCCTGACAAAATCGGCCAGGCTCATCCTCACCGAGGGGTCTGATTTCTTGAAGATGATGCTGTCCGCTATGTCCAGGTCCTCGGGCCTGCAGTCCGGGAATGCCGGCCGATAGCTCCCCCGCTGGGTCTTTGCCGTGGGGGCCACCGCGGCCTCGAGGATCTGCTGTTTCACGATCCTTGCAGCATGCCTCACCGCCCAGCCGTTCACCGAGGCATTGGTGGATGAATCGGGTGACATGCGGAAGAATCCGGGGTCTGTCTGGGGATTGTAGTGGACGTCATCCAGACGTATCCCCAGCTCGTCAGCCGCGATGCGGCAGTAGGTGTTCTCAGCGTCCACCCCGTTGTCACATCCCATAGCCAGTATCGTCGCGGTCCCGTCGTTCCTCTCGATGCGGATGGCCATCTCGCCCGAGCCCAGCGAGTCGTCCCACTCGTTGGTCCAGGTAAATGCGAGGCCGTGCATGCGGCCGTTTAAGAGTTTCTTCGCACCGGGCTGGTGCCATTTTGCATCCCAGCCGATGGCTTTCTTGCCCCGTTCGATACACTCCTTCAGGCTGTCTATCCCGGCAAACCCGCGCTTCTTCTTCTCTTCGGCAAGATGGTCGGGACCCTGGCCTTCCAAACCGTCGTTTTTAAGTGCTACATGGGTGGGGTCGAGCCCGCACTCTGCTGCCACCCGATTGAAGACCATGGTCATGCTCAAGGTGGTGGGAAGCTGCTCGCACCTCGTGGGCACGGCCGGCCCCTTGTTGATCCAGATGCTCTCGGACGTGCCGTGCAGGTTGGAGATGCATGTGTTCTCCTTGAAGTGGTTCATGATGTTGAACATGGGCCATTGCTGGTTCGCAACGGTGGATACGCCCTCGACTGCAAGGATTTTACCGTCCCTATTGAAGCCCACCTTGTAGCGGTATCTCCCTTCATCCATGGACTCTCCGTAGAAGTCCTCCCGTCTGGTAAACACGTACTTCACGGGCCTCCCGGTCTTCTTTGCCACGAACCCGGCGCAGTAGAGCGGGCCCATGTTCCACATCACCTGGATCCAGCCGCCGAAGCTTGCACCCTGATACAGGCAGTGCAGCTGGATCTTGTTCATGGCCACACCGCCATACCATGTGGCAAGGTTCTTCTTCACTAGATGGGGCCGCTGCTGCTTGACCCACACCTCCGGACAGTCACCGTTCCATTTGAACACACCGCAGGGGCGTTCCGGCCCGATCCAGGTATGTCCCCTCCGGTAGAACTCGAACTCAATGACCTTCTCTGACTTGGCAAAGCCTTTCTTCACATCACCCAGGGTGAGCTCATTGAACATCCCGTTGTTCCAGTAGTTCCCTGCCGGATACATCTCGGGATACGAAAGCGGCGCATCAGCTTGGCGTGCCTTGACCGGATCTAGGTTGAACGGCCGCTCTTCCCACTCTACTTGGATAAGCCCCAATGCCTCTTCTGCAATGGCCTCGGTCTCCGCCGCAACAGCAACACCAACAGGCTCACCCTCGAAATGGGCTGTGCCGGGCAGCGGCGGCAGGTCGCCCATAAGCCCTGGGAGTTTTCCCATGCTCGCCCTTTCCGGCAGCTCCGGGTTGTCGTAGCGCAGCACATACCTTACACCCGGCAGCCTCTCTGCCCTACTTGTATCCATCCTAGTTATTTTCGCATGGGGGTAGGGGGAATCCTGGAATCTCATATACAACATGCCGGGGAGCTGGACATCCATGGTATAGTCCGCGGCGCCACCCGCCTTTTTGTACCCATCCAGCCTCCTCCCGCTGCGCTCGCCGATGTGCTTGTACCTCGGCAGGGGATACCTGTCCGCTTCCAGGTTGTCCTGCATCTCCTTCATCTTTTCTCTCTGGTCATCGGATTTGATGTCCACCTTTAACCTCCTTTAACCCTGCGATCACCGGCTAACGGCTCGACTTCTCATATATTCCGATTGGCGGATGAGCGCTTCATACTCATCACGGAAATGGTTCAGGGAATCCATGACAGGGACGGGTGCCGCCTGACCCAGACCGCACAGGGATGCCAGGGACATGGTTTGCGCCAGATCCTCGAGAATCCTGATGTCCTCGGAGGCACCCTGGCCATTCAGCAGTCTGCCGTAGATCTCGATCATCGCCTCCATGCCGTCCCGGCACGGGGTGCATTTTCCGCAGGACTCCTCATGCAGAAAGAGCATGTCCTTGTACACGATATCGATGATGTCTCTGCTTCTGTTAAAGACGACCACGGCCCCGGAGCCGAGATAGGTCTCGTGGGACAAGGGGGTTTCTATCTTAGCTCCTGGAAGGATGCTTCCCGTGGCGCCTCCGATCTGGACTGCTTTGATCTCTTCGGCGCCTGCCAGGTCGACGACCAGTTCTTTTAAGGTGCTGCCCATAGTCAGCTCGTACACTCCCGGTTTTCTGACATCGCCGCTGACACAGAACACCTTGGTGCCTTTGCTCCTGGGAGTCCCCATGGCACTGAACCGGGCCGCGCCGTTCTTGATGATATACGGGATGTTCATGAGGGTCTCGACATTGTTGATGACCGTGGGTTTTTCCCACAAGCCTTGCGTGGGCGGGAATGGAGGCTTGTAACGGGATTCGCCCCGGTGCCCTTCGATGGAGTTCATCAGGGCCGATTCCTCGCCGCAGATGTATGCGCCGGCACCTTCGAAGACACGGATATCCATGTGTTTCAGAAATCCCTTTTGACGTGTCTGCTCTATGGCTTTCACAAGCAGGTCATAAAGGGAGTGGTACTCAGCCCTCAGGTAGATATACCCGAGCCCTGCACCCACGGCAAGTCCTGCGATGCACATACCTTCAATAAGGCCGAACGGGTCGTTCATGAGGATGTAGCGGTCCTTGAAGGTCCCGACCTCGCCCTCGTCCGCATTGCAGACAAGGTATTTCTCCCTCGACTTAGTTTTTCTCGCGAGCTCCCATTTCAGGCCGCAACTGAAACCGGCCCCGCCCCTGCCGGTGAGGCCCGATCTCTTGACTTCGTCGAGGATCCCCTCCGGCGACAATGCGTCACGCGCTTTCAGGAAGGCCTCAAAGCCGCCCAGCCTCCGGTAGGACGAGATGTCTCCGGGATCGACGTTTCCGCACTTGCTCAATACTATGCGTTTCTCCGGCACTGTATGCCTCCTGACCCCCACCGGCCACATCAATGGATCAATATTTCTTGAGGATATCCGCTATTTTCTCCGGGCTCAGATGTCCGAACAGTTCGTCATTGATCAGCATTGCAGGTGCCCGGTCGCATGCGCCGATGCAGCTGACCATCTCCAGGGAGAACTTTCCGTCAGCAGTGATCTCCCCCGGCGCTATGCCGAGCTCTCCCCTCAAGGTCCTGACAACCGCGGGAGCACCTTTCATGTCGCAGGGAACGCACCGGCAAATCCTGATCCTGTTCACAGCCTTTGACTGTCTGGGGAGGTATGCATAGAAGGAAGACACCCCGAACACGTCGCTCAGTGACAGTTTCGCCTCTCCGGCAACCTTGAGCATAGCCTCCCGGGTCAGGTGATAGCCTCGTGTCAGCTCCTGCTTGAGCCCCGGCAGGAGCAGTGACCGGCCCGAGTTCGCTGCCGAGGGATCTTTCTTTGCCGCCCCTTTTGAGACAGGTGCTGTCTGTATATCAATGAATTCATGTGGTCTGCTCAAGGCACCGGTGGGGCAGTATTCGATGCAGATGCCGCA
>DATKLV010000100.1:0-3573 GCA_035542255.1 Desulfomonilia bacterium
GACCAGGAGGGGTTCGAGAAGAAGTTCCTCGATAAGGTGGAGCAGGTGACCTTCAGCGGCCGGTACGCGGTCATGAAGGGCCAGCCGGTTTACTACATAACCGAGCGGTGTGTATTTTCTCTGACCAAGGAAGGCATGGAGCTCATCGAGGTGGCGCCGGGCATCGATATCGAAAAGGATATCCTTTATCACATGGCATTCAAGCCCATCATGAAGAGCAAAACACGCTTGATGGATGAAAGGATATTCATGCCGTCACCCATGGGTCTCTTGACCGATCTCACCGAGCTCACGCTCGAAGAGCGGCTGACCTATGATGAAGCCGAAAACCTTTTCTTTGTAAACTTCGAGGGCCATAAGATAAGGACGGCAAACGACATCAGGGCCATCGAAGAGATGGTCACTCAAATCTGCTCCCCGCTCGGGAAAAGGGTATACACCATAGTCAACTACGACCATTTCGATATCCTGCCCGAGCTTGTGGAAGAATACACCGCCATGGTGAAAAGGGTGGTGAAGAAATACTATTCCGGCGTTACCCGCTACACCACCAACACCTTCCTCAGAATGAAGCTGGGAGATGCGCTCAAGAAGCGCAAACTGGCCCCCCATATCTACGAGACAAGGGATGAAGCCAGAAAGGCGCTCCAGCACGATGAGTAAAATACAACTTAGAGAAGTCCCAGTTCCTTGAGGACTTGGCGCATCGGCGCGAAGGAAAAGTCCCTGATCAGTGCGGCAAAATTATCGAAGGCGGTCTCTATGCCGGTGTAAGTCCTGAATCTTGAAAGGGCATCCATCCCGGGCACCCTTGGGGTAAGTGGATTCAATTCCCAAGGATGGATGTAGAAGACAAACGGCCTCTTTCCTGACATCAGCGCTTTCAGCCCGATCTTGAGAAGAGGGTAGGGAAGCAGCCTGAAATAACCCCCGCCCGAGATGGGAATATTGATGGGTCCGGCCTTGAGGGTTGACAGGGGATATTCGACCAGGGTGCTTTCAGGGAGATGGTAGGGGAATCGCGGGGCGTGAGGTATGCCGTAGTTGTCATGGTAGATGGGGAAGATGCTCGAATCGTAGAGGAATCCCAGATCTTCGAGTATTTTAAGAGCCCACAAGGTTCTTTCGGTTATGGAGTAAGTCGGGGCACGGTAACCGATGACAGGCTCGCCCGTGATGTCCTCGAGGATGTTTTTCGACCTGGAGACGTCTTCACAGAAAGCCGCATGATCCTGCTGGTAAATGACCTTATGAGCATATCCATGACAGGCAATCTCGTGCCGGGCAGTGTATATGCGTTTGATCAAACCGGGGTGCCGCTCGGCGACCCAGCCAAGACAGAAAAATGTGGCCCTGATATTCCTAATTTGGAGCAGATCCAAAAGCCTTGAGGTATTCTCTTCAATGGAAGAGGGAATGTTGATCCACGTATCCGGGTGTATCAAACCCGAGAGGACATGGATCTGGAAATACTCCTCAAGATCTATGCTCAGAGCATTGTTCATCAGAGGGACTATAGTTAATTTTATGTCCGGAGGCAACCTTTCACCCGTGGGTCTGGATTGTTCACAGTCCCTGGTTAAAACAATTGTTGATCAAAGAAAATTCGTATATATACGTGCGGAACATCACTTATTGCGTGTAGCTTCAAGAGATACACGCATGCATCCCACGAATATATAAGGAGGAATTATGGGATATTCTGAAAAGAATATAGCCGGCATCTTCCACAACAGGGCGGACCGATACCAGTACGAGACCTGCGTGCGTTACAAGAAAGAAGGTAAATACACCCCCATCAGCTGGAATGAGATGCAGAGCATGGTTACAAAGGTCGGTCTGGGCCTCATATCCCTGGGGATAAAACCAGGAGACATGGTCGGCATCTTTTCCGAGAACTGCTGGCAATGGATGGTGGCCGACCTTGCAACACTTTCCATAGGTGCCGCGGACGCACCCATCTATGCCACCAACTCCGGTACAGAGGCTGCTTACATCATCAACGACTCAGAGACCAAGGCGTTGTTTGTGTCGGACAAGGAGCATCTGGACAGAATTCTATCCGTGAAGAGCAAGCTTGCGCCGCTTAAACATATCATAACCTTTGATCCCTTAGATGTCTCAGACAAGAGCATCATGAGCCTCGATAAGCTTATGCAGCGCGGCGAGGCGGTGAAGGATAAATCGGTATTCGAACAGCGGATTGATGCCATAAAGCCGGATTATCTTGCCACCCTCATCTATACCTCGGGCACAACCGGACAACCCAAAGGCGTCATGCTTACCCACAGCAACTTCCACGCCAATGTCCTGCAGTCCTATGCATCCCATCCAATGATAAACCACCAGGATGAATCTCTGGCATTGCTCCCGTGGAGCCATTCCCTCGGCAGGACCGTATCTCTCTATCTCATGATCCACGTAGGTGCTCCCATCAATCTTGCAGAGAGCTTTTCCACCGTGCTTGAGAACATGCAGGAAATAAGACCGAATCTCGTGGTGAGCGTACCCCGACTTTTTGAAAAGCTATATTCAGGAATCAAGGCAAAGGCGGATAAGTCGCCGCCAATAAAAAAGAAGCTCTTTACATGGGCTGTCGCTGTTGCAGATCGTGCCGTGGATTATCTGGTGCAGCACAAGCCTCTTCCGCCCATCATCAAGATCCAGTATGACATTGCAGAGGCCCTGGTCTTCAGTGGGCTGAGAAATTCCCTGGGTCTCAATCGTATCAAGATATTCATAAGCGGCGGAGGCGCATTAGCCACGGAGATCGACCGTTTCTTCAACGGGATAGGAGTGAATGTGCACAACGGCTACGGGCTCACCGAGACATCCCCGGTCACCAATGTCAACCGCTTTGATGTGTTCGAGTTCGGCTCCGTAGGCCCGGTATTACCGGATACCCAGGTTATGATCGCAGATGATGGCGAGATTCTCATCAAGGGTCCCCAGGTCATGAAGGGGTATTACAACAAACCCGATGACACCAAAGCAGCCTTTAATGCAGACGGGTGGTTCCTCACCGGTGACATAGGAAAAATGGACTCTCGAGGTTGTCTGTACATAACCGACCGCAAGAAAGACATCATCGTTACCGCCGGCGGGAAAAACATTGCACCGCAGAATATTGAGAATACCCTCGTATCAGACCTCTATATCGAGCAGTCCGTAGTGATCGGAGAAGGGAAGAAGTATCTGAGCGCACTGATCATACCGAATTTCAAAGAACTGTACGATTATGCCAAAAAACAGGGTATCTCCTTCAACTCTAACGAAGACCTCATTAAAAAGCCAGAGATCACAGCCTTCTACGACGATAAGATAAACACCCTCATGAAAGACTATGCACGGGTGGAGCAGATCCGCAGATTCACCCTGCTGCCCAAGGAGTTCAGTATAGAATCGGGAGAGCTCACCCCCTCGCTCAAGATAAAACGCAAGGTGGTCAGCGCCAATTTTGCCGCTGAGATCGAAGGGATGTACAAGGATGATCAGTGAGCTGTGAGCTGTGAGCTGTCAAAGATCTCCATTTTTTCCCTTGCAATTTCCTGCTAACATCCTATATATAGTATG
>DATKLV010000101.1:0-4186 GCA_035542255.1 Desulfomonilia bacterium
CTGCATGTCCGGCGGTGATGTCCCCTGCGGCACCGAAGTGAGCGAAGAGCACCTCATGACGCTCGAGCGCGAGGCATTTGTTGATCTCTGGAAGACGGAAAACACCCAGAAGATGGCCGAGAATATCATGGCCACTGGCAAGCCGTTGTTCCTGTAATCGGATACTACGAGAAAGAACGAGGAGAAAACCAATGAGAGAAGCATATATCGTACAGGCAGTAAGGACTCCCGGTTGCAGAAGGGGCAGGGGCGCTTTTGCATTCACCAGGCCCGAAGATCTTCTGTGCCAGGCACTCAACGGCCTCATGGACAGGGTCAAGGGTGTTGAGAAGAAGGATGTCGAAGATATATTGGTCGGTTGTGCATTCCCCGAGGCAGAGCAGGGTCTCAACATCGGCCGCATCATAGCCCAGATGGCCGGGTTCCCGGATGATACCTGCGGCGCTACGGTCAACCGGTTCTGCGCCTCCGGTCTTGAGGCAATATGTCTCCAGGCCATGAGGATTATAGGCGGCATGTGCGACGTGGCCATCGGTGCAGGACTCGAATCCATGTCCATCGTGCCCATGGGCGGCAACCTGCCCAGGCCCCATCCAGACTGGGCCAAGGAAAACCCGGATGTCTACATCTCCATGGGCATGACTGCAGAGAACGTGGCCACCCGCTACAAGATCACCCGTGAGATGCAGGACAAGTTTGGCTACGGCTCCCAGATGAAGGCCTCTGCTGCCCAGAAGGCCGGCAAGTTCAAGGAGATCGTTCCGGTCAATGCTGTCAGGTTCAAGGAGAAGAACGGTATCACCGTGAAAGAGACCTTTGTCCAGGACTTTGACGACGGCGTGCGCGCAGATACTACCGTGGAAGGCCTTGCCAAGCTCCGCCCGGCATTTGCTGCCATGGGTTCGGTCACGGCGGGCAACTCCTCACAGACAACTGACGGCGCAGCCTGCACCCTGGTCATGAGCGGCGATGCAGTCAAGAAGTTCGGCGTAAAGCCCATTGCCAAGTTCAAGGCATACGTGGTCGCCGGCTGCCGCGCAGACGAGATGGGTGTTGGCCCGGCTTATGCGATTCCCAAGGTCCTCAAGGTTGCAGGTCTCGGCAAGGCTACCGATATCGTGAAAGACGCCATCTTCGAGGTCAACGAGGCCTTTGCGTCCCAGGCCATCTACTCGCTCCAGCAGATCGGTCTCTATGAGGAGAAGTACTACTCCCACGAGAGCGACGAGCGCATCGTGAATGTCAACGGCGGCGCCATCGCCCTTGGCCACCCCCTCGGATGCACAGGCGCGAAGCTGTGCTCCCAGCTCATGACCGAGATGCAGGCCCGCAAGAAGAAGTACGGCATCGAGTCCATGTGCATCGGCGGCGGCATGGGTGCTGCAGCACTGTTCGAGCTCTGCGAATAGTATCGGCTTTTTGAAGTTCACAGGAGGCTGCCGGAAACGGCAGCCTCTTTTTTAATTATTGATTGATAAACGGAATTACTACTTCTTCATACGAACCGGTTTAATAGATTGTGCAACCAGAAATCCGTCTTTATTGGTGATATACTGCACCCTTACCTGCTTCCCCTTTGCCAGCTTATCGATGGATATCGCCTTCCAGTCCTGTCCGTATATCGTTGTGGTGCTCCTGATCAGGAATGTATAGCTTTTTCCATCTTCTCCTGACAAGGCGATTTCAGGGCGGATGTTTTTGGATGGTTCGGGCAGTATGATGTTTTCAATGGTCCCCCTCACTTCCAAGGGGATCATGACCTTCTTTGTAATGGGAGGAGGGGTTCCCCCTTTCTGTGCGGCCGACAGGTTGTCCTGCGCAAAGCACCATGAGGCGAGAACCCCGAGGGCGGTAAGTATGACAGCAATCCTTTTCATCCTCCCGATACCTCGTTGAGGTTATCGCTGCTATTCAGCCTTCTTTTCCATCGGCTTCTCTTCAGCCTTCTTCTCTTCCTTCTTCATCATCTTTTTTGCTGCCTTCTTTGCCTTTACCATTTCGACCTTGTCTGCGTTCATGGTGCCGGCAGCCAGAGTGACCTTAACCATCTCACCCTTCTTCAGGTTGGCCATGTCTTCTGCCTTAACGGTGATGGTCTTGCCCTTTACAACAATCGTGTTAGCTGCTGTGTCGATCTTGGTGATCTTACCCTTGATTACCTCGGCTTTTGCCATCTCAGCCTTTGCGGGTGCTGCTGCCGGTGCAGCCGGTTTTGCTGCGTCTGCTCCAAAGACCATCGTGGCGAAGCATACCAGGGCCAATACGGCAATAAAGCTGATAACTTTTTTCATGGTTCTTGCCTCCTAATGGTTTTTATTTTGACGCTATGGCTATACATTAGGTTTTATTAAATGAGCATTAGAAGAAGATTAAAATTTTCTTAGGTAGCTTGGTGAGAAACCGACGGGTGACAATCAGCGGCTAACCCACTTATGGGGAGTGAAATGAGGAAGGTCGTCCCATGTTTCCGGGTGCTTTCGACAGTGATGGAACCCCCGTGTGCCTCAACAATCGACCGTGAGATGCTTAAGCCAAGACCGAATCCCTTGCTGCTTCGTGACTTGTCCACCTGATAAAATCGATCGAATATGCGGGGAAGGTCATGTTCCGGTATGCCGATGCCGGTATCGGTGATCGTGATGATGGCACATGCCTTTTCCTGAAGGATCTCGATGGAGATCTTACCGTTTTCAGGTGTAAATTTTATGGCATTGTCGAGGATATTGATGAAGGCCCTCATGATCTTATCCTTGTCTAGGGGAAGAATCACGCCTGCCTGGCTGACGAATTCGATTTCGATCCCTTTTTGGTGCGCCAGGATCTCCATATCGTCAAGGATGTCCCGCATGATGGTGGATATCTCTTCAGGGTCCCTGGTGAGGGTTGCAGAGCTGTTATCAAAGCGGGCCAGCGTCAGGAGGTTCTCCAGGAGCTGAGAAATCTTGTTTGTCTCTTCGAGGTTGCTCTTCAATATGTTGCAATATTCCTCAGGGGAACGCTGTCTCTTCATCGCCACTTCCAGCTCTCCCCTCATGATGGTCAGGGGGGTTCTCAGCTCGTGGGAAATATCCTGAATGAACTGCTTTTGGGAGATGAATACCTGCTGGATCTTTCCGAGCATTTCATTGAAGGTCTCGGCCAGTTGTCGGATCTCATCCTGGGTTTCGGGCGGGTCTATGCGGAGACTCAAATTCTCTGCCGTGATTTGGCGGGCAGTGACAATCATTTTGTTGAGCGGTTTCAGGGTAATACTGGCAAGAAATTCACCCGCAAGCACGCTGGTAATCACAACGGTGATGGGAAGAAGAAGAAAGAGGATAAACTTGAGCCCCTTGAGTGTTTCCCAGATGGAATTCAAGGGTCCTGCCACTTGCACGATATAGGCCATCCTGCCTTCTTCGAATACCGGTATCTGGAGGACGCGCAGATCGAGATACCTGTCCTCAGCCAGGGTAATGCGCCGGTCTTCATAGGCTGTCTTGTTTGTTGTGAGTCTGTGAAGGGTTTTTTCTGATATATTCAGATGTGACATCGCATTCTGAGAATATGCTATGAGCTCGCCGTCGGGTTTATAGATCTGGACGATGATGTCCATGAGGTCAGGGTCATTGGACTGTTCTTCAACCCAGCGCTTTGCTATCTTGAGGAAGTTCGCATTGTTGATCTTGCTGAATACGGTCCTTCTTGCACCATGCTTGAGTGCATCCATCTTCTCGGTTTCCCAGTAGGTATTGATCGACCGAGCGATGCCCTCCGCCTTGGTCAGCAGGAGATCGTCCATCTGGTTTTTGAGTGTGGAGCTCACGTTGTAGTAGAGCGCCACCGCGAACACGGAGAAGGTCACTGCAAGAACGAGTGTGTACCAGAAGAAGAATCTGAGCCTGATTGATCTGATCATATCAGCTCTTCAGAATATACCCTCTGCCTCGAACCGTATGGATGAGTTTTCTCTGATGACCTCTGTCGATCTTGTTTCTGAGGTAACTGATGTATACGTCTATTACGTTGGTAAAGGTTTCAAAGTTAATGTCCCAGACATGCTCTGCAATCATGGTACGGGTTACGATACTCCCTGCATTCCGCATGAGGTACTCGAGCAGTGCATACTCTTTTACACTTAACGCTATGTCGCACCCTGACCTGGTTGCCGTGTGGGTGATGGTATCCAGTATGAGGTCATCTACCT
>DATKLV010000102.1:0-7328 GCA_035542255.1 Desulfomonilia bacterium
GTATTGTCCCCCTGGTCATCCATGGGGAACGACAGCTCATCCTCTGTGATGCCGACATCATTGGGCGCATGCGCACATGCGGTCAATCCTGTCATCACCACGAGGAGCAATATGTACCTAAGTGCCTTCATGATTGCCTCCTACAACTCAACCTGCACTACTGACGCAGCAATAATGGTGCCAACTACCTGTCTGCCTGAGGAGGCGTTCTTCACCGGGATCGTCTCTCCCTGGTATCCGTCCTTCAGGGCAATACCCTTGTCCCTCACCACAAGGTTGTTGACCCTTGCCTCTATGGAGACTATCTCACCGGTGCAAATATCCGGCTTGCGCTGTACCTGCGAAGGCAGGACAGGATTGCCTTCGAGCAGGGTGACCTTCGATCTCTTGCCAACACAGTCTTCAATCCGGGTGTTGGCATTGGGGCATGTTGAGATATCACAGGATTTCACTGTCAGATCACCAGGTGTTATGATCCTGCCGGAGGCTACCTTCACCTTCATCACCGGGACATCTGCAATGAGCTTGACCTTTCCTGTCACTGTAACCTTCTCCGGGGTCGGGCCGCTGCCTATGAGCATGTTGGCAGTGACGAATCCGAGATACCTTTCATGGGAGGAAAATTTTGCCTGTATAACGTTAGCATCTGCCTGCATGACTTTGGGGAGTCTTGAAACCCTGACATCGGTCACCTCGATCTTCCCGATATTTTTCCAGGGGCTGTTTTTGATGATCTCTTCCATGAAGACCTTGTCCAGGGCCCCTTCGCTCACCTCCACAGTGCAGGAAGAGACATGCGTCATGGTTGCCCCCGTATAAACAACGGGACCCAGATAACGGATCCTCACCTTTTCCTTGACAGCCCTTGAAGAAATATACACATCGTATAAACCGTCAGGCGACTTGGCAACGGCAATGCCTGAGAGCAGGGGCGCATCATCCCCGCTGATCTCGGCCAGGTCTGAGAGCATGACAGTCTTGCCCGTAACCGATACCTCGCTTTTCAGATCAACCTTAACAACGGCCAATGCGCCGGCCGGCATGGAAAGCCAGCAGAGAAGGCATATCACGGTAAAAAGGTTACGCATCGCAAACTACCTCACGATATTGGCTGCGGTCTGGAGCATACTGTCCGATGCTGTTATGCACTTGGAGTTGAGCTCGTATGCCCTCTGGGCCGCTATCATGTTGACCATCTCCGCAACAGCATCCACATTGGACATCTCCAGGTTACCCTGGGAGATTGTCCCGAAATTGTCCTTGCCCGGTGTCCCCTCGATGGCGTCTCCGGATGCCGGGGTCGCTACATACTCATTCATGCCGATGGATTTCAGACCCGCGGCATTGGGAAAGATGTAGGTGGGGATGTTCCCAGTTGCCAGCACCGTGCCGCTGTTCGACAGGCAATTGATCTGTCCCGCCTGGGAAATCGTGATATTGGCTGTTTGCTGGGGTACTTTGAAATCGGGTTGCAGTCTCTCTCCTCTTGAATTCACGATATAACCTTCAGCGTCCATTTTGAAAGATCCATCCCGCGTATAGACGTCGTTCCCATTCGAATCGAGGAGGTGGAAAAATCCATTGCCCTGGATGGCCATATCCAGATTGTTGTTGGTCTGAAGGTAGTCACCCTGGGTGAAGATCTTCTGGATAGCCACCGGTTGAACCCCCATACCCACCTGAATCCCCACCGGTACTGTCCCGCCTGTCGCGGTGGGGCTTCCAGGCTGATTATATGTGGCATAGAAGAGATCTTCAAAATCCACCCTTCCCTTTTTGAAACTCGTGGTATTTGTGTTTGCCAGATTGTTGGCAATGGTATTGACCATCAACTCCTGGGCATTCATGCCCGTAGCAGAGGTCCACATGGCTCGAATCATTATCTTTCCTCCTTTTTATGCAACTGTCCCGACGTTGTGCATAGAATATGAATAGGCATCGTTTACCGACCTGATCACCTTCTGGAAGACATCATATGCCCTCTGGGCGGCTATCATCTCTACCATCTCGTTGATCGGCTCCACATTAGCCGTTTCCAAGCTGCTCTGAACAACAGACGGGGCATCCACCGGTTCCGGCGTGAATCCGGCTTTGACGGAGAAGAGGTTGTTGCCCTGCCTGACAAGGGCCTCGGGCGGTATCTTTACCACCTGAAGAGTACTTATCTCGTCACCGTCCTGGGAGACCTTTCCCTGGGGGTCGATGACCAGCTGTCCCTGATTGGGGTCTATGGTGATATCGCCGCCTTGTCCCTGAACAGTATAACCCTGCTGCGTTATGATAATGTTATCCGTACTGAGCTGGAATGACCCGGCCCTGGTATATCGGGGCCCATTATCGGTATTGACCACAAAAAACCCATCCCCCCCCAGCGCGACATCCAGGGGATTACCCGTCTTCACCGGGGCGCCGGGAGTGAGGTCTATGGAGGTGCTGATGGGGACGACATCGATGGGCACCGTGCGGTACTGCCCGGAGAAAAGTATGGAGGTGTCAAGCGCCCTCTGGAACTGCTCAAAGCTCATCTGGTCTTTCTTGAACCCGGTCGTGTTGATATTGGCGATGTTGTTGGAGATTACATTGAGCCTCTCCTCCATGGCGATCGCCCCTGCCGCAGCCGTATAAATACCCTGATCCATAGCGCCTCCCTTCCTGTACCTATTGAGCAAAGGTGATGCCATCACCTCAAAACGGCTTGATTCCATTATCGAAGGGAGGAGATAGGGGAAAAAATTTCCCATATGTATGAGAATATAAGTAACTGTTTCGCAGGAGATCCGCTTCGATTGAGAGACGGAATTACACCCTCAATATCTTTGCTGCACGAAGCCCTTGAGAAACCGCTCCGTTCCTGAGTACTTGTTTCCCATTTATAAAAACATGCATGATGCCCTTTGGTCTTCCGGAGGGTATCACACCTTGATGCGGTGTGTCAGAGATGGCTTTGGGGTCTAATACGACGAGGTCTGCGGTTTTCCCCGGTTCAATGATGCCCCGGTCTCTGATATTGAAACGCTGAGAGCTGGCATAGGTAGATCGATAAACCGCATCTTCCAGGCTGCAAAGCCGCCGGTCCCATGGTTGTCCAGGATGCATCAAATTTTCTCTCAAGCAGAGGTGTATGCTGCTGCAGTTTCCAAAAGGTCTCCGGCCGGGAAGGCGCAGGGGAAAATCCGCAGTTGCCTGCAATAACGGTGGTGATACCCTGCTCAATGAGACATTTGAGGAGGTCATCGTTTTCATCAAGCGGCAACAGCCAGTCGGAGTGGGAATGCATATCTATGAAACCCGGGCAGACAGACATACCGTCTGCATCGATGATTTCATCGGCAAAGGGAGTATCACTGCCCGGCTTCAGCACATCTTTTATGGAATCGTCTTCTAGAAGCACATGACCCGGAAAACCCAGCCTGCCCGTCCCATCGATGATCGTCCCATCCCGCAGTAGAATCGTTCCCACAGATGGCTCCATTGAAGAGATATTGGAACTTACATATTATCATATCCAATGCATGAATCCTTATGGATTTTTTAACCTTTATTAATATTTCTCGATGTCAATAATCGAGATGCATCAGCTTGATCTTTCTGAGAAATCGATTGAACAATCTGATATGAAGCAGCATGCCGTGCAGTCCAAAGCGAAAAACTCTCGGCACTACCTTATACAGCGGTAATGCCTTTTTCCAAAGGTTGGCAAACTCCTTGTAGAATTCCTGCAACGGCAACGTAGTGGGTAGTACGGTATGCAGCAGGTCATACAATTCAGGCTTGAGTGAAAGAAGCTCATTCCCGCGGGTGTCATGGAGTTCTGTGCCGGGAAGAGGCGTTAAGACAGTAAATATGAAGTACTTATGTTTCATCTTTCGGACATAAGCCAGTAAAGAGCTGAAGTCTTCCCTGGTAAAGGCCGGATCAACTATGTATGAGGCCTCCATCATGATCCCGAGCTTATCAAGTATCTTGACCGCTTCTGCCTGCTGCGCAGTGGTGATCCCCTTCTTCATGGCTGTCAGCCGTTTGTCCGAGAAATCCTCCATACCCACAAAAACCTGTGCCAGACCGATCCTTGCCCACTTGGCGAACAGTTCGGGATGATTCAATATGGAGTCAACTCTGGCATAGAGGAAGAACTTCTTGTGGATACCCGCGACGTCAATCAGGTCAGCCATCTTGTCCATCCGCTTTATATCGCACATGGACTCATCGTCGCAGAGGAAGACGTTAGGTTCCGCCACGGTAAGCAATTCCTCTACAACCTTTTCGGGATCGCGCCTGAGGTATTTCCCACCGGTGATCTTCCAGAGGGCGCAGAAGTTGCAACGCCCCGTGCAGCCGAGTGAAGTGCGTACAGAGGCCAGCGGCTTGAACCACTCGCTGAAGTACTGTTTCCGGTGGCTGGCAGTTAGAGAACGATCAGGAAAGGGAAGCTCGTTAAGATCCGTGTATGGCCTTGGTTTGCTGAATATCATACCGTCCACGCAGGGAATGGCGATTCCGTGAATGTCAGAGAAGTCTCTTCCCATTTCCAATGCGCGGAGGATCTCCCGTAAAGTGAAGACTCCTTCGCCAATAACTACAATATCAATAAGTGAATCATTAAAATCTGCTGGTCGTAACGAGGCATGGTGGCCACCAACGACAAACAGGGCTTCGGAAGAAATTGTCTTTAGGCGGGTAACAATTGTTTTGATGATATTGACATGGCTGGTAAAACCGGTCAGTCCGACCACGTCAGGTTGAAACCGGCGGTATGCGCTCTCGTAATCAGGGACAAGTCGGGCATCAAGCAACAGAACATCGTGGTCATCCTGTTTCAACCCCGCCCCGACGTATTCAAGGGCCAAGGGCTCAAAAAGGAAAACCTGATCCATCAATGGGTTACTACTTGGGGGTTGGATGAGAAGCACTTTCATCTGTTTCCCTCCGAAAATATTAAGAGAGAAAAATAATTATCTTGGGACGAGTATAGGTTTTCCAACAGTACATAATGGTGATACTCCTACACATTTTGACCTCCTATCTATTCTAATTTATTTCACTTTATGGACTCAAGATTGCATTGGATTACATGATCACACCCGAACGCCAGGGACAAGATAAAGTTATATAATATGCCCTAACATCCAATTGTCTAGATGTTACTGATTTTGGTTACTGATTTTGGTGTTACTGATTTTGGTCATTCCAGCTAAAGTCTTGCATCCGGAGGCCGGTGTCTATATATAAAATTAAGTTAAAGATTTTCACCGGGAATCCGATAAACATGTTACGGACGGTTGAATAAGCACAAGGAGTGTGTATGGAGGTCAAGAGCATCTTCATGAATCTCATCATGAGGACCTACGAGAAACAGAATGCTGGTTCTACTGTTAAACACGATCTCGAAAAGGCCATCGGCGAACAAGACGCCGATTCCGTCACGATATCCCAGCAGGCGGGCAAGAGGCTCTTCAGGGATATCATGGAAAGCAGTCTCAAGAAAGGACTAAACGAGGTTCCGATCGATGAAAATTAATAATATGAGTAACCCCGAGGCCCTCAAGGCGTATAATTCTAACTCTCTTCAGGGTGTACATCTCAATAAAGATAAAGAATCCGCCGGCCCTGCAAAAGCGAACAGTGCCCCCACCTCTGATAAGGTGAATATCTCAAGTACAGTAAAATTGATGCAGGACATACACAAGGCCGTAACCGAGGCTCCGGATATCCGTACCGACAAGGTCAATGAGGTGAGATCAAAGATCGATAAGAACAATTACAAGCCTGACCTGAATGTTGTGGCGGATAAGCTATTGAGCCCTCATATGAACGACAGGATCTGATCGAATAACCCTGACCGACGCCACAAACTTCAAGGTGGCGCCGCCTAAGAAATCTTTCTTAACGCGTGCGAAGGAGAGGTGTATCGGTTCGTTAGCCGTTGTGGTCCCGGTTAAAGTCATCCCGAGAAGCGACGACCTCAACGCAGGGGATGATCCTGTTGAATTATGCCCTTTATCCCTCTGCTGCCTCGATATCATGTCAATCATGCAGAAATAGGCATCGGCACCTGTTGCTATGCTCGAACCAAGATAACTACGCTTCTGAGCATGCTTGGAGTAGAACTCTATGAATTCCTTGCCCTGGGGGGATGAAACGGCCTCTTCAATATAGTCCGACTGGATATAGAGCCCTTCCATTGATTTGTCCACTTCATTGAAGAACGTCTCTTCAGGCAGGATATTACTCAAGACTACTGGCTTTACCGCATCAAAAGAGCGGATCTTTGCTAGAGCCGCACAGGTGCTCTCCCCGAAATAGGAGACATAGACGGCATCAGGCCTCTCCCCCATGAGGTGTTTTATTGCATTCGCATTATCCTCTCCCTTCTTTATGTATCCAATATCCACGATCTTGCCTCCCGCATTCACCATGTCCGAAGAAAACAGGCTCGCAAGCCTGACGCAGCTTTCATTATCTACGGCTACGAGGAGTCCCACCCTGCGGGCATGGAGTATGTCCGTCATGAAGCGGGAGCATGCGTTTGCCTGGTCTTCGAGACTCGGAGATAGCCTGACTATGGACGACCCCTCTTTGGTCTTCCAGTCAAGCCCTGCCGAGGTAGTCGCAATAAAAGGTACCGACCTCTGCTTCAAGACCCCTGCCGCCCTGGATATCATATCTGCTGAAGCGCAGGAGATGACCCCGGTGACCTTATCTTCCAAGAGGAGTTTTTGGAGCGATTGGGAATAATCCTGGGATGAAGCGCCGAAGTACCTGAATATCAGCTCAATCTGCCTTCCTACCTTGTCTTTCTGCATATCGAGGGCCATCTTTATGCCTTCCGACTGGAACTTGGCGACTTCTGCAAGATAGCCCGATGACGGCATGCAGACACCTATCCTGACCGGTTCCGTAGGAGACACCTGGGGCTCACTGTTCTTTGTCTGGGATCCATGTCCATAGGAGAACACCGACCCGACCATGATCATTATGAGGAGGGTGAAAAGGGCTCTCGTTCGCATCTTCTTCACAGCAAAGCTGCTCCTGTCGTGATTTCTCTCTTGCAAAGCCCGTAGTATATATCATGGAAGTATGGTAACCAATCAATCCTAAAAAAGTGCCATTAAGCAAAACACTTAGGGAGGATCGAAATTGGCAATCGTGAATGTCTTGGGGAAGGAGTATGCAGCAGAGGTAGTAATCTTCGATAAGGACGGCACCTTAATCGATTTCAGACAGACATGGATCGTCATCATCGGAAAACTTCTCGATGCCATGGGCGAACATGTCCCCATGACCGAGCCTTTGAGGAATCGCGTTCAGGAAGCACTCGGCATATCGGT
>DATKLV010000103.1:0-4819 GCA_035542255.1 Desulfomonilia bacterium
AAAGCAGGGACCCAGGAAGTTTTATATTCCCCGGATTCCCGCTTCCGCTGGAATGACACATTTAGGGCATTTCACTCCGAGTTATACAGCAAGCTTCGGGGGCGCATCATCATGAGCATGGTCTTGCCCCCGATACTCCAAGCATCCCTCTCAAAGATAACCACCCCTGCCTATGTAGTCGACATGGCTTTGCTGAGGAAGAACATGGCGACTGCGGCTCATATCCGATCAGAGGCCGGATGCCGTGTTCTCCTGGCGACAAAGGCGTTCGCCATGCCTGCCTTGTTCCCGCTCATGAGGGATTCGCTCGACGGCACGACGGCCAGCGGCCTCTTTGAAGCGCGTCTGGGCAGGGAAGAATTCGGCAAGGAGGTGCATGTCTATGCCCCTGCCTATACTGAGAGAAGTCTTCGCGGGCTTTTGAAGATCAGCGATCATATCTACTTCAATTCCCATGACCAGGTCCAACGCTTTCTTCCCCTGGTGCGGGCCGCCGGGGCTGACAAAAAGGTTGGCATCCGCATCAACCCCGGGTATTCAAAAGCAACACTGGGGGGTCATCTCTATGACCCCTGCTCGCCGCTCTCCCGCTTCGGCGTCATGCGCACCGAGCTCGACAGGATCCCCTGGGATGAGATCGACATCCTCCACGCCCATGCCCTGTGCGAATCTCTTCACGAAGGATCGGTCGGCCTCATCAGTCACATGGCAAAAGAATTCGGCCCATACATCAAACGCGTCAAGGCAGTCAACTTCGGCGGAGGGCATTTCATCAACAAATCAGGGTATGACATCGGGGCACTCGTCAAAGCTATATTGGATTTCCGCACTGCTTTTCCTGTGGAGGTCATCCTGGAGCCCGGGAGCGGGCTTGTGGTGGACGCCGGTTATCTGGTGACAAGCGTGCTGGATATCGTTCACCATGAGAAAGACATTGCGATACTGGATGCCTCAGCCTCCTGCCACATGCCGGATGTCCTGGAAGTACCTTACACACCACCTCTGTACGGCTCCGCAGTGCCGGGGGGCTATCCCTGCATTTATATCCTCGCAGGCAACACCTGCATGACCGGCGACATCATCGGCGAATATTCCTTCCCGCAACCCTTGAAAACAGGTGACAAGCTCGTCTTCGGCGACATGCTCCAATACAGCTTCGTCAAGAACAACACCTTCAACGGCACACCCCTGCCCGACCTCGCCTTGTTGCACGAAGACGGCAGCTATGAGGTTGTGCGCCGGTTCGGGTATAATGATTTTCTAGACCGGCTCGGGTAATGATCTGCAAATTTGAGCGATCAAAGAGAAGTCCAAACATCAGAAAAAGAACCGCCCTGCAAGACCTGCCAGCAGGGCGGTTCGTGTACTCTCTCATTAAGATCCAAGCTTTATCTCGGGGCTTCCACCTCGCGTGCCGGCTTGTCAGGCGATTTTATGGCCGGCTTCTTTGCCTGCTTCTCTTTTACGAACACATGCTCGAGCACCTCATCCATGGAGCTCACCGGGTGGAAAACCAGCTTCTTCTTCACCAGCGGCGGGATCTCTTCAAGGTCTTTCTCATTGTCCTTGGGGATGATGATCTCGAAGATCTTGTTGCGGTGAGCAGCAAGGGTCTTCTCTTTGAGCCCGCCGATGGGGAGCACCTTGCCCCTGAGCGTTATCTCGCCTGTCATGGCGATATCCTTGCGCAGGGCCTTGTTGGTGAGCGCAGAGATGACGGCCGTTGCCATGGTGATGCCCGCGGACGGACCGTCCTTGGGGATGGCTCCTGCCGGTACATGCACATGGATGTCGTTGTCCTTGGTGAAGGTGTCAGATATGCCGAGCTGCTTGGTCCGCGAGCGGATATAGGTCAACCCTGCCTGGGCGGATTCCTTCATCACGTCTCCAAGATGTCCGGTAAGGACAAGCTGGCCTCCCTTGCCCTCGTGGCACGGCAGCACCGATGCCTCTATGTAGAGAATCTCTCCGCCGAACTGGGTCCAGGCAAGGCCTGTGGATACGCCGACCTCGTGCTCCTTGCGCTCCTGCTCGGGAAGGAATTTCGGGACGCCCAAATAGCCGGGCACGCCCTTTGCGGTAATCCGGTACAGCTTCTTGCGCTTCCCGTTCTTCTCGGCAATATCACGCGCTACTTTCCTGCAGATGGACCCGATCTCCCTCTCCAGGTTCCTGACACCCGCCTCTTTTGTGTAATGATTGATAAGGTCCAGGATCGATTCATCGGAGAATTTAATATCTCCGGACTTCATACCATTCTCGTTCACCTGCCTGGTTACCAGGTAGCGTTTGGCTATCTGCAGCTTCTCCTGGTCGGTGTAACCCGGCAGCTCGATGATCTCCATCCTGTCCTTCAAGGGGCCCGGTATCGGGTCAATAAGGTTGGCAGTGGTAATGAACATGACCCTGGATAGATCAAAGGGCACGTTCAGGTAGTGGTCCTGGAAGGAGAAATTCTGCTCAGGATCGAGCACCTCAAGGAGCGCCGAAGACGGGTCGCCTCGAAAATCCGATCCGATCTTATCCACTTCATCGATCATGAAGACCGGGTTGTTGGAGCCAGCCTGTTTGATCCCCTGGATGATGCGGCCCGGCATGGCTCCGATGTAGGTGCGCCTGTGGCCTCTGATCTCGGCTTCGTCGCGGACACCGCCTATGGAAAGCCGGTAGAATTCCCTCCCTAAAGCCCTGGCAATGGACCTTCCAAGAGAGGTCTTGCCCACACCCGGGGGCCCCACGAAGCACAAGATGGCGCCCTTCTTCTCGGGGTTGAGCTTGCGGACCGCCAGGTATTCAAGGATGCGCTGCTTGACCTTTTCCAGACCATAGTGGTCCTCGTCGAGATTCTTTGCCGCACCCTTGATATCGAGCCTGTCTTGCGTGGCTTTGCCCCAGGGCAGATCGGTCATCCAGTCGAGGTAGGTCCTGATGATGTTCGCCTCCGCCGAGTCCTGGTGCATCAGCTTGAGTCGCTCGATCTGCTTGGTCGCCTCTTTTTTCACCTCTTCGGGCATGCCCGCAGAGTTGATCTTCTCCTGGTAGTCTTCGATCTCCTTGCCCTTCTCGTCGACTTCGCCGAGCTCCTGCTGGATGGCCCTGAGCTGCTCGCGCAGGAAGTATTCGCGCTGGGTCTTGCTCATCTCCTCCTTGGCCTGGGACTGTATCCTGGCCTGCACTTCGGAGAGTTCCATCTCCTTACTCAGGAGCTGGTTGACGTGCTTCAGTCTCTCCACCGGATCGACGATCTCCAGCACGTGCTGGGATTCCTCGACCTTGAGCCTCAGGTTCGATGCCACCAGGTCGGCGAGTCTTCCCGGGTCGTCAATGGCCTCCAGGATGGAAAGCGCATCCGGGGATACGATGCCCCTGAGCTGGAGTATCCTCTCGGACTGCTCCTTGACCGTACGCATCATGGCCTCGACCTCGACAGTTATCTCCTTGAGCTCGGGCTCTTCGATCTTCTCTATGTCTACGCTGTAGAAGCCTTTCTCATCCTTGATGAACTTCTTGATGCGGGCCTTTGCTACACCCTGCACCAGTATCTTTACCCGGCCATCGGGCAGTTTGAGCATCCTGATGACCATGGCTACCGTACCTACGGTAAAGATCTGGTCTTCACCCGGCTCTTCGATGGAAGAGTCCTTCTGGGCGGCCAGGAAAATGTACCGATCCTTGTTGAGCGCCTCGTCCACCGCTTTGATGGACAGCCCCCTTCCCACGAACAACGGTAATATCATGTAGGGGTAAATAACGACATCCCTGATGGGAAGAAGCGGTATATTTTCAGGAATCTCTATTGTTTGCTTCTCATTCTCCATTCATTTATCTCCTAGGCGATCTCTATTCGCTTGACCTTCTTAACATCGTTTTCCGCCCGCAATACCCTGATCTTCAACACGCCTTCCATGAATCTGGCCTCAACCTTCTCCAGGTTGAACCGATCAGGGATATCAAGCTCCCTGGTGAACTTTCCAAAGCCTCGTTCCATACGAATATAGCGAACCCCTTTATTGATGAGTGAGTCTTTTTTCATGCCGGAGATCATCAGGGTCCTTCCTACCACCTCCACACTAACGTCGTCAGGGTTGACCCCCGGTATCTCGATCTCAACGCATAGTTCTTCGGAGTTCTCATACACATCCAATGGAGGATAGCAGACCCCGAGTCTTTCCTCATGGGCGTCCGGCCCAAGGAGCAGTCCAATAACTTCTTGAAATCTCAGATTAAACATGTAAAGCCCTCTTTCTTAAATAAGTAACTAATACCTTTATAGGAACACTTCATTACAAGTCAAGATCCTGCGCCTTTATAGTCATACTCATCGGAAAATTAGTTGTTATAAATTGAGTGCAAAATCACAGGTAATAGTGGTGAGTGGCGAGTGGATAGTAGTGAGTTGAAGAAAATGAAACTATTCACTCACCACTAATCACTATCCGCTTGTCACTCTTGATTTCAGCAAATGCGCGGGATCAGCTCACCTTCCGGGAGGTCAAGCTCCCTAGACCCGCCCACAACGGTTCTCAGGATGACCCTGCTGCGCTGTGCCTTGGCAACATGGCCGATGACAGCGGCACCGTCTCCCAGGGGATGCGCCATCATAGACGAGAGCACCTTGTCCGCATCCGCTCCGTTGCAGACCACCACCATCTTTCCTTCATTGGCTATGAATATCGGGTCGAGCCCCAGGATCTCGCACAGGCCCCTCACATCATCCCGCACCGGTATCAGCTGTTCATCGATCTCGAAGGCCAGGGATGAAGCCTTGGAGGCTTCCACCAGTACGGCTCCCAGCCCGCCGCGTGTGGCGTCACGCATA
>DATKLV010000104.1:0-8618 GCA_035542255.1 Desulfomonilia bacterium
CGGACGAGCATGGAGACAAGATAACGGAGACGGCCAAGGATCTCGGCACAACTCCCCGTGAGCTGGCGGATGAGAACAGCCAGCGATTCCGCGATCTCTGGCCGCAGATCCAGGTGGAAAACAACCGCTTCATCCGCACCACCGAGCCCGATCATGTAAAGACGGTCCAGAGTATCCTTCAATCCGTGTATGACAGAGGGGATATATACTTCGGGGAATACGGCGGCTATTACTGTACGGGCTGCGAGCGATTTATGACCGAGACCGAAATGGTCGACGGCAACTGTCCCATCCATTTGAAGCCACTGACCTTTGTCCAGGAGCAGAACTACTTCTTCCGGATGGAAAAGTACCGGCCCTGGCTCATGGAGCACATCCGGAACACCCCCGATTTCATCAGACCGGAGCGATACAAGAACGAAGTGCTCGGCATGCTGCGTGAGCCCATAGACGATCTGTGCATCTCCCGGCCCAAGAAAAGGCTTGCCTGGGGCATTGAACTTCCCTTTGACACCAATTTTGTCTGTTATGTATGGTTCGATGCCCTCATAAACTATCTCACCGGAATCGGCTACCCGGACGGTGAAGAGTTCAAGGAGTTCTGGAAGGAATGTCAGCATCTCGTGGGCAAGGACATCCTCAAGCCGCATGCCGTGTACTGGCCTACCATGCTGAAGGCCATGGAGGTTGAACCCTACAGGCACCTCAATGTGCACGGATTCTGGAACGTAGATGCCACCAAGATGTCCAAGAGCCTGGGCAATGTGGTCGACCCGCTCGAAATGAAGAACAAGTACGGGGTGGATGCATTCAGGTACTTTCTTGTCCGTGACATGGTCTTCGGACTCGATTCGAACTTCTCGGAAGAGGCCCTCATAGAACGTTACAATGCGGACCTGGCCAATGATCTGGGCAATCTCGTGAGCAGGAGCACCAGGATGGTGGCAAAGTATTTTGACAATATCCTTCCGGCAGCAGGCAAGTTGGAAGACATGGACCGGGAACTCAGCGAGCTTGCGGTGGATGTGGTCCGAAACTACCTGGCAAGGATGGAGTCGTTGGAACTGCACACATCGCTCATGGCGGTGTGGTCCCTGGTTTCGGCCTTAAACAAGTATATAGACTGTACGGCACCCTGGGAGCTTGCAAAATGGGATATGCAGAGACTTGAGACGGTCATGTACCACATCATGGAGTCACTCCGATTTATCGCAGTGCTTGTCTTCCCGGTGATGCCGGGGGTTTCCCGGAAAATCCTCGAACTCATCGGTGCCGATAGCATCGTATCACTTGAGGGTGTCCGATCTTTCGGACGGCTCAGTCCGGGTGTGAAGATCGGCCAGGCCCAGGCCCTCTTCCCCAGGATGGACAGGATCGGTGAACCCAAAGAAGACAAACAGGCCGATGCAGGACAGAAGGCTCTCAAGGGGCATAAGGCGTCACCGGATAACCTTGTCGATATCAGCGAGTTCGGCCGCATTGAGATCAAGGCCGGCAGGATAACTCAAGCCCGGATCGTAGAAAAATCCGACAAACTCGTTATATTAAAGGTAGATGTGGGAAGAACCATCCAGATCGTCGCCGGCATAGGGAAGGCATATAAGCCTGAAGATCTCGCAGGTAAGAACATTGCTGTGGTGACCAACCTGAAACCGGCAAAGCTCATGGGTCTTGACAGCGAAGGCATGCTGCTCGCTACCGATGGGGAAGGCGGCAATCTTACCCTGGTGACATTTGATCAGCCCCCCAAGATCGGCGCGCGGGTCCGCTGAATACCCTTCAGGAGGTTAGCATGCAGAAAGTGCCCATCGAAATAGTGAAACCGGGGATGGTACTGGCCAGGACCGTCACGAGCGATGCCGGTATGGTGCTCTGCGGAGAAGGTACTGAGCTGACGGATGTTATTATCGAACGGCTTAAGCAAAAGAATGTCTCACACGTTACCCTGAAAGGCCACCCGGTCGATTTCGGCGATTCAAAAACCACGGAGCAGAAGATCGGTGAGCTCAAGGAAAGATTTTTACAGGTAAAGGGGGATCCTCTCATGGAGAAGATCCTGGAGGCGACCGAAAGAGCCATTATCGCCCTTGATGCCGAGAGGGCGGAAGAGAGCAGCGAAGAAGGAGGTCAATCATGAGCACCAAGGTCCAGCATCTGAAGGTGCTCGTCCGGAAGATCCAGAGCATGCCCACGCTGCCTAAGGTCGTGGAGAAACTCATGCTCATGGTGGAAAGCCCGGATGTCTCGCCCAAGGATGTGGGCAAGCTTATCTCCTCGGATCAGGTCCTCGGTGCGAGGGTATTGAGACTTGTGAATTCACCTTTTTACGGGTTCCCCGGCAGGATATCCTCCATCAGCCATGCAATCATACTCCTTGGATTCAATGTCATAAAGGGTGTCGTGCTTTCGGCCTCGGTTTTTGATCTTATGGAACGATCCATGGTGGGGCTGTGGGAGCATTCGCTGGGCGCGGCCATTGTTTCGGGGACTATCAGCAGGATGCTGGGGTTGAGCGAGCCCGAGGAGATATCCACCGCGGCCCTGCTCCACGACATCGGCAAGGTCCTGGTCAGGGTCTCCCTGACAGCCGACTATGACAAGATCATAGACCAGGTAAATGCGAAGCAGATCTCGTTCCGCCAGGCGGAGCTCGAAGTCCTGGGAGTGGACCATGCCGAGATCGGCCAGTGGCTCTCCCGTGAATGGAACCTCCCCGAGAGACTTTCCATACCCATTGCCGGACACCATGAACCTGATACCGCCGTGAAATTCAAGGAGAGGGTGGCGGTGGTGCATATAGCGGATGCCATTGTCCGGGCCTGCGGTATTGGTAACGGAGGTGACCCGTGGGTAGGACTGATATCGAAGAAGACATGGGACTCCATCGAGATGGATAAGATCGACTTGCCGAGGCTCATGAAGAAGGTCATAGAGGATCTTGAGGAAGTGGAGATGTTCCAACAGGTCCCTGCGGGGTGAAGCCATGAGGGCCGTTCTCGTCGTACAAGATTGTGCTGATTGCCGTCTCAGCGAGCTTATCGGCTCCATGTTCGATTCGTTCCAGGTCATGACAGGGGGGCAGGATATCATATCCATGATCTATATGGACCCGCCTGACATCATCCTCATCGACGGAAAATACATGTTGTCCATGGGGAGAGGGATCGTCAGTGAGTTCAGGAGCAATACCATCTTCGGACATGTCCCCATAGTAGCCCTCTTGAGCAGGGAAGAACTTGAAACCTCTTCCTGGCAGGACATCCACATTGACGATTATCTCTATACGGATGAGAACAATCTTGCACTTAAGAGGCGTCTGGAGTTCATAGCCAAGAGGGCTGTCCGCGATATGGACATGAACCCGCTGACCAGGCTGCCCGGTAATGAATCCATCATCCGATACATCCAGGGCATGTTTGATGCGAAAGAGGAGGTCGCCATCGCATGGGTGGATATCGATGACTTCAAGCCCTTCAATGACCGCTACGGTTTTTCCCGCGGGGATGAGGTCATTACGGCCACCGGCAGGATCATCTCGAATGCCGTCAAGGAGATCAACCAGGATAAGACCTTTGTGGGGCATATCGGAGGTGACGATTTTGTCTTCATCTGCCTGGGCAACCACATGAGGCCGTTATGCGAGGAGATCATCGCCCGGTTCGATCTCGTCATCAGAAATTTCTACAACGACGAGGACCTCGAACAGAACGGCATCATATCGACCGGCAGGGACGGCAGTGTAACAAAATTCCCAATAATGACCATAACCATTGCAGTCGTGCCCAACGAAGCCGCTCGGTATGTGCATTACGGCCAGGCCTCCCAGGATGCCACCGACATCAAGAAGTATCTCAAGGGTCTTGAAGGAAGCAATTATATGATCGACCGGAGGATAAACAAGAAGTGATACCCAGATACACCAGAAAACGGCTCCAGGAGATATGGTCGGAAGATAACCGCTATCGGAAGTGGCTCGATGTGGAGATTGCGGCGTGTGAAGCCTGGGCAAAGCTCGGCAGGATTCCCAAGAAGAGTCTTGAGACCATCAGGAAAAAGGCCCGCTTCACAGTCGGCCGCATCGAAGAGATCGAGGCCGTTACCCGGCATGATGTCATCGCATTTGTGAGCTGCGTGGGTGAATATGTCGGAGAGGATGCACGGTTCATCCATATGGGGCTCACTTCCTCGGATGTGCTCGATACGGCATACGCCCTGCTGCTCAAAGAGAGCAGCCTCGTGATCCTCGAGGATATCAAGGCGCTGATGGCGTCTCTCAGGAAGAGGGCTTACGAGTTCAGGGACACCCCTGCCATGGGCAGGTCTCACGGCATCCATGCAGAGCCCATAACATTCGGGCTGAAGTTCGCGCTCTGGTACGCTGAGATGGAGCGGAATCTGAAACGCATGGAGGATGCCCTCGAAGTAATCTCCTATGGAAAGATCTCGGGTGCCGTGGGCACCTTTGCCAATGTGCCCCCCGAGGTTGAAAAATATGTCTGCAGGAAGCTCGGCTTGAAACCGGCACCAATCAGCACGCAGATCCTGCAGCGGGACCGACACGCACAGTTCTTCGCAACGCTCGCCGTCATCGGCTCGACACTTGAAAAGATCTCCACCGAGATCAGACACCTCCAGCGGACCGAGGTGCTGGAGGCCATGGAGCCGTTCGGCAAAGGCCAGAAGGGGTCATCCGCCATGCCTCACAAGAAGAACCCCATAGGCTCTGAAAATATCACCGGCCTTGCACGCCTGCTCAGAGGTTACTGTGTCTCTGCCCTGGAGGATGTGGCACTGTGGCATGAGCGCGACATCAGCCACTCGAGTGTCGAGCGGGTCATCGGGCCCGATGCCACGACGGTTCTGGACTTCATGCTTGCACGGCTCACGGGAATCATCAAGGGCCTCACCGTCTTCCCGGAGAATATCAAAAAGAACCTGGAGCTCACCAGGGGACTTTGGCATTCCCAGGACGTGCTTCTGGCACTCGTTGAAAAGGGGATCCAGCGTGACGAGGCCTATACATGGGTCCAGAGGAATGCATTGAAAGTCTGGAAGGGCCATGAGGATTTCAAGGCGCTTCTCAAGAAGGATAGAGATATCGCGAAGGTGCTTGGGAAAAAGGAGATCGAAGACCTCTTTGACCTCTCACACCACCTCGCCCACATACATACCATCTTTGAAAGGGTCTTCCATGAATAAGCTCGAACAACTCAGGGAGATAGTCAGGCGCGACGCCGTGAAGTTCGGCAAGTTCACGCTCTCGTCGGGCAAGGAATCCGACCTCTACGTGGACCTTCGCAAGGTGACGCTGAACCCTGCAGGCGCATCCATCATCGGCTCGCTCATCTATGACATGATCAGGGACAGGGATATTGATGCCGTGGGCGGCATGTCTGTCGGCGCGGACCCCATCGCCGTCTCCACGAGCCTGGCCGCCTATCGGTCCGGCAGGGAGATCATGGCATTCCTCGTGCGCAAGACCCAGAAGGCCCATGGAACCCAGAATGTGATCGAAGGTCCCATAAAGGCTGGTCTCAGAGCCCTTGTCGTGGAGGACGTCATCACCACGGGAGCCAGCACCATCTCTGCTATCGAGCGCATCCGGGAAGCAGGTATGGATATAGCGATGGTAGTTGCCGTATTCGACCGGTGCGAGGGCGGGAAAGAGGCCATTGAGGCCCTGGGGTATGAGGTCCGCTCCCTGCTGACACGCCGCGATCTGTGAGACGGTTTCGTAGAGTCTTCACTTCACCGATGAGAAAAGAGCATGAGTGTTCCCAGGTATATCCTCGCTATTGAGACATCGTGCGACGAGACGGCGGCCTCCATAGTGACAGGCAGTGGAGAAGTCCTTTCCAATGTGGTGGCCAGCCAGGTGGAGGACCACGCCGCCTTCGGCGGGGTCGTGCCGGAGATCGCATCGCGCAGGCATATCGAGCTTATCGTCCCTGTAGTGGACGAGGCCTTGAGACAGTCCGGTATCACCATGGAAGGCCTTGGCGGCATTGCCGTCACCCAGGGCCCGGGACTCATAGGCGCGCTGCTGGTAGGGATCTCCTATGGCAAGGCCCTTGCCTACGGTCTTAGCATCCCCCTGTGCGGGATCAATCATCTGGAGGGTCACCTGTGTGCAGCAAGGATCGGCAATGAACTGACCTACCCACATATGGGCATGGTAGTCTCGGGCGGACACACATCCCTTTATAATGTTCAGAGCGAAAGCGACATCACCCAGATAGGCCAGACCATTGATGATGCTGCGGGAGAGGCGTTCGACAAGGTGGCAAAACTCCTGAACCTGGGCTATCCGGGCGGTGTGATCATCGAGAAGATCGCAAAAGGTGTTGACCACAGCTCCATCGATCTGCCCCGGCCCATGATGAACGACACCGGTTACGACTTCAGCTTCTCCGGGCTCAAGACAGCGGTGCTGCACCTGGTGATCAGATCCGAAATCTTCGATCGGCTCGACCTCAGGTTCTCAGGTCTGCCCGAACAGAAGAAGCCCAGAGAAGGCAAGGAGCATCTCGTTGCAGAGATTGCCGCCGCCTTCCAGGCGGCAGTAGTTGACGTACTTGTTACCAAGACTATCAGGGCGGCCAAGGATCACGGCATGGACCTCATCGTGGTCTCCGGCGGAGTGGCGAGCAATACGGCCCTTCGTGAAGCATTGAAGCAAAAGGCCGAGGAAGAGGGGATGAGGCTTGTCATCCCGGAGAGGAAGTACTGTACGGACAATGCAGTCATGATAGGGATTGCAAGCCTGAGACACTTCAAGGACGGCCGTTATGCAGGTTTGGACATGAACGCCATTTCACGATGGTCATCTATAACAGGTTAAGACCGGGGTATGAGACCAAAACGTTCACTGGGTCAGAACTTCCTGAAGAATGTAGGGATTGCTGAGAAGATGGTTTCCCTTGCCGAGGTCGGCAGGCATGACACGGTGGTGGAGGTCGGTCCGGGCAGGGGTATGCTTACGCAGGTGCTCCTCAGGTATGCATCGCACGTCATTGCCGTCGAAAAGGATGATAATCTCTATGAGTTCCTCCTGTCGACATTCAGGGATTCCCGGGAGCTGGAGCTCCTCCATCAGGACATCCTGGAAAGCGATCTCTCACGGGTGATCCCGGATGGTGCCAAAATCGTGGCCAACCTTCCTTACAATATAGCAACGCAGCTTATCATACGACTCGTTGATCATGCCCGTCGTGTTACGTCCATGGTTGTCATGCTGCAGAAAGAGGTGGCCCGAAGGATCTGTGCACGCGTCGGGGAAAGGGAGTACTCATATCTGAGCGTAGTAGTTGCCGCAGGGTTTGATGCATCTCCCGGATTTGTTGTCGGGCCGAACAACTTCTTACCGAGACCCAAGGTCGATTCTCTGGTGATCAGGATGTCACCGAAGAACTCCCCCCTGCCTCTGGAAGATATGGACGTGTTCAGGCGTGTAGTGGCCTGCGCCTTCGGTCAGAGGAGGAAGACTCTCAGGAACTCTCTTGCCCGATTGCCTCTCATGGATGAAGACATCATGAATGAGTCATCTTCATGGGCCGGCATCAGCCTCGGGTCGAGGCCCCAGGAGGTATCGCCCGAGCAATTTCATTCATTCAGTAAAAATTACGAAAAATTTCTCAGGGCAGCACCATACATTCCTCAGTCTGCGGATGAGTAAGGCCCATTCAATTCGGCCTCTTTAAGCAGCTCACCTGATCATCTCACCTTCCAGGTCTCTTTCCCCGGTTACCATTCGGGTTCCCCGGTTGTAATCCGGATTACAGGCCTGCAACGATTGTAACTCGCTAAAGTAGTCATAAGAATGACTAAAACTATATAACTATCGTAAATAATAAATTAAATTAATATACTCCTCAGCGACAATATCTTGGCATTCAGCTTGCCTTAGGAGACCCAGATCGTCATCGATCTGGGGGGTATAAGGTGAAAGACTACAGAACATTCTCTATCGGTCTCCTGGTTTTCATCCTGGTGTCCATGGTGCTGAATGCAGCGGAATACCGCAAGGATGAAGTCATCGTGAAGTTCAAGACAAAGAATCCACAGGGCCTATCATCCGAGGCATTCTTAGAGGAACGGCCGGTCGCTGTTTCCGTGGATGATGCGGACAAGGCCATTAATGAGCTCAAATCAAGCGAAGAGATTGAGTATGTTGAGCCCAATTACATCATCGAAGCCGAGGAAGTACCTGGTGACTGGCCATACAAAGGCCAGTGGAGCCAACTCGGGCTTGAGAGCGCATGGGACCTTATAGCGCAGCAAGGAGCCGGCCAGCAGGTCGTCATAGCTGTGGTCGATTCGGGGGTGGATGCTACTCACCCGGATCTCCAGGGCAGGCTTGTTTCCGGTTATGATTTTGCGAACCATGACGCTTCCGCGGAAGATGACTCGGGACATGGAACAAAGGTGTGCGGCATCCTCGGGGCTCTCGGCAATAACGGATCCGGCATCGCGGGGGTTGCCTGGGATGTGGATATTGCCATCATGCCGGTCAAGTTCATGAAGGTCAACGACGGCAAGACCACGGGTAATCTCTCAGATGCCATTGATGCCATATACTATGCTGTGGACCAGGGGGCACAGATCATCAATGCGAGCTG
>DATKLV010000105.1:0-9351 GCA_035542255.1 Desulfomonilia bacterium
GGCGAGGGGACCATCCCCTTCATTTATCTCAATCCAACATGAAAATCACTGGTGATCTCTTCCCTGACGCTTCTTCCACCTCCCGCCCGGGCCATTTCCCAGGGGCCTGTGGATGGAGTCGAAAAGGGTCTTGAAGTCCAGGATAGCCCCGTCGGCCTTTTTCACATCTCCCTTGCCGGGGTAGAGGTCGTAACGTTCTGCATAATCCTGCGGTGTGAACACGGGCATGAATATGTTCGCCCCTGCCTCGAAAGCCTTTTTTCTGCTCGAGGCATCCAGCACCCCGAGTGCCGTTGTGGAGGGTATGTTGGTGTCTTTCGTGACGAGCCGGATTACGGCCAGCAGCTTGAGTACCAGGGTCGCATCACCTGCAGGCTCAGCCTTAAGCGGCGTGTGCTCGTGCGGGATAAAGGGGCCGATGCCGATCATGTCCGCATCCATCTCCCTGATTAAGAGAACATCATCCGCCAGATCCTCTATGCTCTGGCCCGGAAGCCCCACCATGCACCCCATGCCGACCTCGTAATCGAGCTCGCGGAGCCACCGCAGGCACTCGATTCGATCGTCCAGTTTCCTGCCCGGACAGAGTTGTGCAAAAAGCTCGGGGTCGGCCGTCTCGTGCCTGAGTAGGTAGCGCTCCGCACCTGCCTGCCTGAAGGCTTTGTAGTCCTCATACGGACGCTGCCCCAGAGAGAGGGTTACGGTCAAAGAGGTCCCCTCCCTGATCCGGGATATGATCCTGCACATATGGTCCCTGGTATAGTGCGGGTCTTCACCGGACTGCAGGACGACCGTACCGCACCCTCTCTGCTCGATTGACTTGGCTAATCCAAAAATCTCATCGTCTTCCATTCGGTAGCGCCCGGTATCCGCGTTGTCCCTGCGCAGGCCGCAGTAGAGGCAGTTGTTCCTGCAGTAGCTTGAGAACTCGATGATGCCCCTTAAGAATATCTCGTCGCCCACATATTCCCTGCGGACGCGGTCTGCGGCCTGAAAGAGCGCATCGATGTCCGCAGGGTCACTCACCGACAGGAGCCCTGCGATTTCTTCGCGGCTCAGCCCAAAGCCCTGCTCTACCTTCAATAATGACGCAGGGACGTTGCTATATGTACAGGTCATGCTGTCCATGTTCAATCTTATCCAAGCGATCTTGCAGCAGATCCCTCACCTTTTCATCATCTGTTTCTTTCAGGAGCTGATCGATAAGCCTCGTCCCTGCATCTTTGGTCTGAGCGGATGCATAGTCTTCGAGATATTCCTTGAAGGTCAGGACGGCATTGGTCCGGCAGAACTTCTTGATGAGCCCCGGCTTGGCCATGTCCATGAAGTCCTCGCCCACTCTACCCAGCCGGTAGCAGGCCGTGCAGAAGCTCGGGATATGCCCGTGGATGGTGATGTCGTAAATCACCTCGTCCAGAGTCCTGGTGTCGCCCAGGTTGAACTGGGCCGCCCTGAATCCGTCACCTCCATCCTCATTGTAACCGCCGGGATTGGTGCGGGAGCCTGCGCTTATCTGGGAAATTCCCAGGTCGAACACCTCGCTCCTGAGCTCGGGCCGCTCTCTCGTGGAAAGGATCATGCCTGTGTAGGGGACAGCAAGCCGGATGACGGCAACCAGTTTCTTGAATTCGTCATCGGTTACCGGCATGGGCGGTTTTATGGCCGCAGGCGCGTTCAAGGCCGGCTCCAGCCTGGGTATCGAAATGGTGTGCGGTCCCACGCCGTATACCTCTTCAAGGTGTAGTGCATGATGGAGCAGCCCCATCACTTCATACTTGTAATCATATAATCCGAAGAGCGCACCGATACCCACATCATTGATACCGCCCTCCATGGCCCTGTCCTGGGCTGTCACCCGCCAGGCAAAATCGGCCTTGGGCCCGCTCGGGTGCATCTCCTTGTAGGTTGCATGATGATACGTCTCCTGGAAAAGCACATAGGTCCCTATCTTGGCGGCCTTGAGCCTCTTGAAGTCCTCAACACTCTGGGGTGCGATCTCAACATTGATGCGTCTGATCTCCCCGCCATGTTCTGTGGTCGTGGCGTATGCCGTCTCTATTGCCTCGATGAAATAGTCCATGGAGCTCATCTTGTGGTTTTCACCGCAGAGCATGAGCAGCCGCTTGTGCCCTTCCCGCTCCAGCGTCCTCACCTCGTCGGCGATTTCACTCATGGTCAGGGCCCTTCGCTTCAGCTCTTTGTTGTCTCTCCTGAAGCCGCAGTAGAGGCAGTTATTGGAGCAGTAGTTGGAGATGTACAGTGGTGCGAAAAGCACAAGGCGGTTGCCGTAGATCTCCCGTTTGACACTGCGGGCGGTCCTCAGGATCTCGGAGATGAGGTCCTTGTCCTCGGTCTGGAGCAGGAGGGCAACCTCATCCGGGGAAAGGCCCTTGAGTTCTTTGGATTTTTCTATGATCTCGAGCACCCGGCCCTTTCCCGGTTTTTCAGCCCGGTCCAATGTTTCGCCAATGAGCGTATCGTTGATGAAATCCTTCATGGCTTCCTCCTCATGCCTTGGTCAGGACGGATTTTACCTCGACATCGGGAAGCGAGCCGAGTTTTCCTGTCAGGGCCCCGATTTCATCGGTGGTTCCGTGGATGATGAGCGCAATGATGCTTATCCCTTTGGGTTCGTAGGGAATACCAATACGACCTATGATGCAGTCGCCGTAACCCGTCACTATCTCGTTCACTTTCATGGCTGATTCTTTTCTCTTATAGACGATAATACTCACCACTCCGATTCTTCGGGATTTTTCTTCCATGTGCTTTCCCTCATTCGTAATGGATGTAGGAGCGACTTCCGTCGCGAAAACCTCATGACCCACTCTTGTCGCGGCTAAAGCCGCTCCTACAAACCTTCTCTTCTCTCCCGGCAATAGAAAAAGGGCCTTTACCCGCGGGATAGGGTAAAGGCCCTTTACAGTTCCTTCTCTTACCCTCAAGGTCAGTCCTTAAAACCTTCCTCGCAGGCGGTTGTTGTCGATATAGGTATCAGCTTACTTTATGTTTACCTTCTTGTGGGGCATGTCTGTACCACGTTTCACATAGTGGGTGTGCAGCAGCTCATGAGACTTGTGACCGAGCGGCTTCTCCAGAAAGACCTCATAGATCCTCTTGACTGACGGGTTCTCATGGGACTGGCGGAACTTCTGGACCGCACCGTCATCCTTGTACAGGGCCGCCGCCCTCGTGATCCTCTTCTCATTGCTGGGTGCGATGGGCTGACCGCCTCCGGATACACAGCCGCCGGGGCAGCACATGACCTCGATGAAGGCATAGTCGGCAGTACCCGCTCGGATCTTGTCCATGAGCTTGCGCGCATTGCCGAGACCGTGGGCTACTGCCACCTTGACCTTGCCCAGCGGTCCCACTTCCACGGCTGCTTCCTTGACACCTTCAAGACCGCGTACCGGGGTTACATCGAGGTTTTCGAGGTTGGTGCCGGTGACGATGGCGTATACGGTCCTCAGTGCTGCCTCCATGACGCCGCCGGTGGCGCCGAAGATGGTTCCTGCGCCGGTGTACTCGCCGAGCGGATTGTCGTAGTCGCCGTCGGGAAGATTGGCGAAATCGATGCCCGCCTGCCTGATCATGCGTGAGAGCTCTCTGGTGGTGAGCACGTAGTCCACGTCCTGGTATCCGCTGTCGTCCATCTCTTCACGGACGCACTCGAATTTCTTTGCCGTGCAGGGCATGATGGAGACCGACACGATGTCTTTTGGGTCGATCCCCGACTGCTGGGCATAGTATGATTTGATCAGGGCACCCATCATCTGCTGGGGTGACTTGCAGGTGGAGAGGTTGTCGAGCAGGTCGGGGTAGAAGTGCTCGCAGAACTTGATCCAGCCCGGAGAGCACGAGGTGATCATGGGCAGCTTTCCGCCTTCTTTCACCCTCTGGAGCAGCTCACTGCCTTCCTCCATGATGGTGAGGTCTGCAGTGAAGTTGGTATCGAAGATCTTGTCGAATCCCAGACGCCTCAGTGCGGTCAGCATCTTGCCGGTGACCAGTGAACCTACGGGCATGCCGAGATCCTCACCGAGAGCTGCACGGATGGCCGGGGCCTCCTGGACGACCACATGCTTGGTGGGGTCCTGAAGAGCCGCCCAGACCGCCTCGGTGTCGTCCTTCTCATACAGAGCGCCCACCGGGCATGCCAGCACGCACTGCCCGCACATGGTGCAGTTGGTCTCTATCAGTGGCAAGTCAAAGGGGGGACCGATGAAGACCTTGTCTCCCCGGTAAGCCGGCTGCAACACGCATGCTGTCTGGATATTCTCGCACACGGTCACGCACCGGTAGCACTTGATGCACTTGGTGGAATCGCGGACAATGGACGGGCTGCTCGTGTCGAGGTGCTTTTCCTTGGTTGAGGGATATTCAAAGCGGACATTCCTCAAACCCACGAACTCAGCCACCTTCTGGAGCTCACAGTTGCCGTTCCTTATGCAGATGTTGCAGTCCGTCGGGTGGTTCGCCAGGAGCAGCTCCACATTGAGCTTCCGGGCATGCCTCACGCGATTGGTGGTGGTCTTGACGATCATGCCTTCGGCCACCGGGAACACGCACGAGGCGACCAGGTTCCTCTGGCCTTCCACCTCGCACAGGCAGACCCTGCAGGCGCCGGGCGTATGTCCTATCTCGGTCCAGGCGCACAGCGTAGGGATGTTTATGCCCGATGACTTGGCGGCTTCCAGGATGGTGCTGCCCTCTTTCACGCTTACTTTTATGTTGTCGATTGTCAGATTAACCATTGCTGTCTCTCCTGTCGTCTCAACCTAGAGCTCTGCATCGCAGCGCAGGCACCGGCAGGCCTCTTTGTAGGCAGTCTTCTTGGAATAACCCAGCTCCACCTCTTTGAAGCTGATCATACGCTCCGACTTCTTGAGCTCGGGCATCTTGCTTCTGGGGGTTTCGACCACCTCCTCGTCCACCTCGAAGGGGATCTCGATGGCTTCCTCGGGCGGAACTTTGTAGGCAGGCTCGCCGTTCTTGGCTCGGATAAAGGCGTCTACATCGTCTGCGGTCTTGTGACCCATGGCAATGGCCTCCACTACGGTAGCCGGGCCGCTTGACGCATCGCCCGCGATAAACACGCTCTCTGACGTGGTCTTGTTCCTGGCCTTGCCCAGCGACTTTATGCCGCCCCGTTTGTCTAGGTCCACATCGGAGCCTGCCTGGATAAACGAGGCATCGGTGTTCTGAGAGATGGCCGGGATGACCGTGTCGACGGAGAGCACGTATTCGCTGCCTTTAATTGCATCGGGCTTGCGCCTGCCGGAGCGGTCGAACTCGCCCAGCTTCATGCGCCGGCATTCGATACCGGCGAGCTTGCCGTTCTTGCCGATGAGCTTGGTCGGTGCCACGAGGTATTCGATCTTCACACCCTCGTGCTCGGCCGCGACGATCTCGTTCTCCCATGCGGGCATGTCTTTGCGCTCGCGGCGGTAGAGTATGGTGACGTCCTTTGCGCCGAGGCGGATCGCAGTGCGGGCTGCGTCGATGGCGGAGTTGCCGCCGCCCACGATGGCGACCTTGGAACCGATATTCACCTTCTTGCCCAGGTTCACTTCGCGGAGAAACTCAACCGCGCCCCAGACACCTGGGAGGTCTTCACCTTCGATGTCGAGCTTCCAGCTCTTTTGAGCGCCCACGGCGATGACGACAGCCGCATACTCTTTGCGGATCTGGTCAAAGGATATGTCTTTCCCGACCTTGGTGTTGGTCTTGACATCGACGCCCAGTGCGCGGATGTCCGCGACTTCCTGCTCGACGATGTCTCTGGGCATGCGGTACTCGGGGATGGCGTAGCGCATCATGCCGCCTGCGAACGGGAGCTCCTCGAACACCGTCACCTTGTAGCCTCTCATGCACAGATCCTGAGCAGCGGTGAGACCTGCCGGCCCTGCGCCGATGACTGCGATCTTCTCTTTTCTCGTGACCGTGACTGCGTCGATCTTGGGCCGCTTGGCGTTGTCCGAGATATAGCGTTTGATCCATGCGATGGCCATGGGCTCGTCGAGCTGGCCCCTGCGGCACTTGTCGGTGCAGAACTGCGGGCAGACCCTGCCGCATACGCCGGGGAACGGGTTGGTTCGCTTCATGACCTTGAAGGCATCGGCGAGCCTGTTGGCCCGTACCAGGGCCATATAAGACGGTACGTCCATCTCGATAGGGCATGCGTGCTGGCAGGGGGACTTGAACAGTTTCGAACAGACCACTGCCGGGCACTTCTTGTCGTAGATATGTGCCTCGTACTCGTGCCTGAAGTAGCGGATGGTCGAGAGCACCGGGTTGGGGGCCGTCTGGCCGAGTCCGCACAGGGCCGAGTCCTTGATGACGGCCGCCAGGTCTTCCAGAAGCTCGATGTCTCCCTCCTTGCCTTCGCCGTTGCATATCCGCTGGAGGATCTCGAGCATGCGCTTGGTGCCTTCACGGCACGGTGTGCACTTGCCGCAGGACTCTTCCTGGCAGAATTCCATGAAGAACCTTGCCGTGTCCACCATGCAGGTGTCCTCGTCCATGACGATGAGGCCGCCCGAGCCCATGATGGCGCCGAGCTTGATGATCTCTTCATAGTCGGTGGGGGTATTAAGGGCTTCCGCCGGGATACAGCCGCCAGACGGACCGCCGAGCTGGGCGGCCTTGTACTGCTTGCCGTTCCTGATGCCACCGCCGATGTCGAAGATGATTTCGCCGATGGAGGTGCCCATGGGTACTTCCACCAGACCGACGTTATTGACCGCGCCGGTCAAAGCGAACACCTTGGTGCCCTTGGAACGCTCGGTACCCATGGAGGCATACCACTCGCCGCCGTTTAAGATGATCTGACCAATGTTCGCAAAGGTTTCCACGTTATTGAGGACCGAAGGCTTCTGCCACAGGCCCTTGCTCGCCGGGAACGGGGGACGGGGCCGCGGCATGCCTCTCTTGCCTTCGATGGAGTTCATCAGCGCCGTTTCTTCGCCGCACACGAACGCTCCGGCGCCCTGGTAGATATTGATGTCAAGGCTGTAGCCTGAGCCCAGGATGTTCTCTCCGAGCAGTCCGTATTCCTTGGCCTGGGCTATGGCTATGGTGAGACGTTTGATGGCGAGCGGATACTCGGCACGGCAGTAGATGAAACCCTGATTAGCACCTATGGCGTAGCCGCCTATGATCATGCCTTCGAGCACTGCATGGGGATCTGCCTCAAGAACGGATCGGTCCATGAATGCGCCCGGGTCGCCCTCGTCGGCGTTGCAGAGGATATATTTCACATCGCTGACCGCCTTGCTTGCAAAGGACCACTTCATACCTGTGGGGAACCCTCCTCCCCCACGGCCGCGCAAGCCCGATTTCTTAACCTGTTCGATGACCTCTTCCCTGCTCATCTGGGTCAGTGCCTTGGCAGCAGCCATGTAGCCGTCGCGGGCGATGTATTCATCGATTTTTTCCGCGTCGATCAATCCTCTGTTCTTCAGAACAATGAGCTTCTGCTTGCCGAAGAACGGAATATCAAGCATGTGGGGAATGGGCGCTTCTGTTGTAGGCTCCTTGTACATGAGCCTCTTGACCGGACGTCCCTTGATGATGTGTTCCTCGATGATCTCGGGGACATCCGCCGCCTTCACGTACTGGTAGAACGTACCTTCCGGATACATGACCATGATGGGACCTGCAGCGCAGAACCCGTTACAGCCGGTTTCCACCACGGTTACTTCGTTGGCGAGATTTTTTGCAGCCAGTTCCTGGACAACGGCTTTATGGACTTCTACACTGCCCGTGGCATGGCACCCTGTACCGCCGCAGACAAGTATATGTGCTCGAAAAACCTTCATTTACGGACCCCCTTCTTGTCTTGTTCCGAGCCCCTTGCCATGACAAAGTCCATCTGCACCTCGCCGTTCATGACGTGGCGTTTGAAGATCTGTCTGGCCTTGTTAGGGGTTAGATATTCATAGACGATGGGCTCTTTGCCCTGTTCCTCGACGGTTGCCAAGGGCTCCCTGCTGCAGATGCCTATGCAACCCGAGGTGGTGATAAGGACATCGTTTACGTTGTTTTCACTGATCTCGCTCATGAAGGTATCAAGGATCTCCTTGGCGCCGGATGCGATGCCGCAGGTGCCCATATGCACGGTGAGCTTTATGCGCTTCGTGCCGGCCCTGAACTGGTCCTCTTTCTCCACCCTGTCTTTTATCTTTTTCAGATCATCTATGGTCAGCTTAGCCATGGAACCCCTCCTAATTATACTTCGCGAGCGTCTGCTCGAGCTTGGCCGGTTTTACCTGCCCGTGGGTGTCGGCGTCGACCACCACCACGGGAGCAAGACCGCATGCACCGAGGCAGCGCACCGTTTCCAGAGAGAAGTTCCTGTCTTCCGTGCATTCGCCGGGAGCGATCTTGAGAATCTCGCCCATCCTGCCCAGAATCCTCTGGCCGCCTCTCACATAGCAGGCAGTACCGAGGCACACACGTATGACATGCTTGCCCCTGGGGATCATGGTGAAGAAGGAGTAGAACGTGACCACGCCGAACACGTTCGCTACAGGCAGGTTAAGCCCGTCGGCAACCCTCATCTGAATGGACATGGGTAGATACCCGGTTATTTCCTGAACCTGCTCGAGAACAGGGATCAGGGCTCCTGGTTTTCCTTTGTGATCTGCAATGATTTTGTCAACCTGCGCGAGCTGCTCAGAGGTGAACTCCGCCAACCCCGCATTCGCCTGGGTACTATCAATCGCTGCCACAGTTAACCCCCCTATCGCGTATTGATTTGCGTTGTTTATCGTAACCCTTTCGAGCCTATTTCCTTATCATGCATTCTCTAAGCCATCAAGAGTAAAATGAATGGTGGTTCATCGTTCAGATTTAAACGTTCAAAATATATATGATCTTTAAGTATATTTTTGTTTGTAACGGCAATAAGGTTCTTATTGCACGTGTATCCGGGCTGGGTGTGCCGAAAATGGAAACGGAAATTCGTATGTTTTCTGCCTTATGTTGTTTTCGTGTATCCTGGAAATCTATAGTACTAATTAAATGAGGAGTCAATGGGGATAAACGGAAAAATTACCTCGCGCACCTCAGCTCTCAAGAACCCTGCTGACGGCTGACTTGATCTCGCTGGTACTGGCGGGTTTCAGGATCAGTTCCTTGATGCCGTACTGTCTCGCCTCCTCTTCATCAATGGCATCGTTGAAACCGGTACACAGGATTATGGGTATGTCCGCACGTATGTCCATGAGTTTGTTTGCAAGCTCTACACCCGTTATCTGCGGCATGGTGAGGTCGGTAATGACGAGGTCGAATGCTTCAGGGGTTTTGCTGAACAGCTTGAACGCCTCGATACCGTCTCTCACGGCG
>DATKLV010000106.1:0-3966 GCA_035542255.1 Desulfomonilia bacterium
CGGGGCCCACAGAAAAGGTTCGGGGATCTCCTGTTTTATCCATACGAGTCTGTCCTCCCATGCCCATGACAAGCCGCATTCTTCAGTCCAGCCCCACAGGTTAATGAAGCTGTAATCGGATGCCGTGAGTCTTGAGACAGCAAGAAGCTTGTTATATGAATCCTTCCGTGACAGAGAGATGGGCTCAAAGTTCAAAAACCATTCCTCCTCGAATAGCCACTTAAAAGCACGGGTTGTTGTTTATGGATGACAGGTCAATTGCTTTGAGTGGTCTTTTCAACATACTCCGCGATCTGACCCATGATCAGGCTCAAGTCTTCGCTCTTGAGCCGCAGTATGCTCATGGCGTCAGGGTGCATTTTATAGAGCAACCCGTCGATGCCGGCCCCGATACCGCTCATCATGGCGACGGCATCGGCCATGTGCACGATGAAGGCAAGTACATCTCCCTTGGCATCGGTCGGGTCGTGGTGATGCCTTATGGCAAGAACGAGCTGCGATGGGATATGCCATTTCTCACATGCCTCTGAAGCCAGCTCTGCGTGGTCGAACCCCAGTATGTGTTTCTCGGCATTCAGGAATGTCTCTTTTCCCTCATCCACGAACGCCTTGAATGCCGACTTGCGCTCCTGGATATACGGGTCGAGGATGATCTTGCCCACGTCGTGGATCAGACCTGCCGCGAAGGCGTCCTGCTCGAGTGAAGGATTCACCCTCCGCGCCAGTATCTGGGATGCGGAAGCAACGGCAAGAGAGTGCATCCAGAGCTCACCGGCATCGAGGTCGTAACCCGAGAGAGTCTGTCCGAGTATCTCGGATGAGCAGGCAAGGTTGAGGACCTCCATGAGGGTCTTGGAGCCCAGAACAACTGCTGCATGCTGTACCGAGGAGACCTTGCCCGAGAGTCCGTAATAGGGAGAATTCGCTATCTTCAAAATACGTGTGACAATGGCCTGGTCCGTTTCGATGACCTTGGCAAGGTCCTTGAAGCTCGATGCAGGGTTATGGATAACCTCCCTTGCCTTCTGGGCCACCTGAGGCATGGGGGGGAGATCCTTCATGGTGCGGAGGATGCGCTCCTTGAGGGCTTCGCCGTTCATAGCAACATCCGGTCCTTTTGCATCATCCTCTTGGGCCTTGTTGCCGTGCAATGGGGTTCCCGGAGCCGTTTCATCGGATGGCTTAGGCACTACAATGGGATTCTTGCATTTCGGGCAAGGAATGGTGATGTTTCCCTTGACCGACATAAGACGCTCATCAGGGATGATGTATTCTTTCGAACACTTCGAACAGCGTATCTTCATCTGATGCATCCTCCCAGGGATTGTTCCCTGATTACCCTCTCATATCGGCAAAACCGGCCTTTCTCCCCGTCAAATGCAACTACATCGCCATGTACGGAACTGCATTATGAAATCTTGATCTTGCCTTCATCGATGTTGAGAATCATGGTGCGCAACCTGGTGCCGCCGATGTTTTCAATCTTCACCTCAAGCTGCTTTTGTGCGAGTATTTCCTTTACCTGGTTCACCAGGGTAGAGCCCACCTCTTCATGATCCATGCTCGAGAGAAGGGATGCACCCCCGGCAATTGCCACGGAAACCTTCAGAGGTATCCCCCTTTTGGTAAATTCCTGGATGGCGAATTCCACGGCCGTGTCGGCAAAATATGCAGGGTTGTCCGAGCGTTGGCCCTTGGACAGCCCTCTGAGCACATGGAAACCAGCGGCAAACTTATGTTGAGGATTGTAGAGGATGACACCTACCCCGGTGGCTATCTTGTCGATCCACAAGATACCCTCTTCGGCGAAATCGCATTTCATGGGTTTGATAGCGGTTGTCTTCATCTACGTCCTGACACCTTCACGTATCTCATCATCCGAAGATACTCGACTCGATAGTAAGGACTATCATAGATCATTCAGAGACACAAAACTTTTTCGCCGCTGTCCAAAGCTAAGGCTCGGGTAACCTGAGAGGAGGTCTGAGAGCCTTTGCCCTCAGCCAGTTGATGGTCTTGTGCACGGAATCCCGGGAGATGAATCTTAATTCAAGAGCCCTCTTCCCGGGGAAATCGACGAAGGTGATCCCGATGAGTATGGTGAGCACGCCCTGCCCGGGGAGAAAGAGCATGGCAATGCCCGAAAGGATGAAGACAACCCCGAGCACGTTCTTGAGGATCAGGGTGAAGAAACGCACGAGGGGATGATGCCTGTGATATGACTTGAGGTGTGCAGCATCATAGAGAAAGTAGTCTTCAGGGATCCTGACCACGATCATGGGTATGATGATCAGCGTCCCGAAAAAGGTCGCCAGTGAGAACAGCGAGAGCCACCCCACAAACGCAGGGTGCATGCGGACCCATTCGATCATGGCATGGACAAGTCCTGCCGGCAGTGAATACATGTAAGATACCCTTCGCCCCCTTATTTACGCCCGATCTCAGAGAAGCACTTTCATTTCCTCAAAGGGACAGATCAGTCCCGTACCAGCAGCCCGTTCAGGATGATGTCTAGTCCCTGTTCGAACATCTTGCGCGAGGATTTGCCTTCGGACTTGATGTATGTCTTGATGATGAACATGACGTAGATCGAATAGAGCAGGTCGGTGACATACTTGACGTCGATCCGCCTGAATCTTTTCTCGTCCATCCCTTTCTTAAGGACGGTCCTGAGCATTTCCATGGATGCCAGGTTGATGGCGGCAAACCTGTCTTCACGCGGGGACAGGGGGAAGATGGCCGGGTCGTTGATGAGAATGGTTCGGAGGGCCACATCACGGGACAGATACATGAAGCTCTTTTTGCACATGGTGGCAAACTGCTCTCTTACATCCTCGATGCCGGATACTGCATCTCGCACCTTTGACTGCCAGCGCAGCAACCCGTATGACACGGCCTTTTCATAGAGGTCCCTCTTGTCTTTTGCATAGAGGTAGAGGTTGCCCTTGGTCATGGCCAGTTCGGCTGCTATGTCCTCAACCCTGGTCCTTTTGTATCCGTATTGCGCGAACACCTTCAGGGCCGCATCAAAAATGCGGTTCAGCTTCTCCTGCCTGTCCATACGCCTCTCCTTGCAAAACCCCAAGTCTTCCATCCTCTGTCATGACAGGCAGCTTCTGTCAACTCCCTATCATGACGGCCTCTCTTGTTTCATGTAATGAAATATTGAACATGATGTTCATTGTTTCAAATCGACTTGACTTGGGGCTTCCACACCGATACTATAATAAACAAGCACCGGCCTTAATCTTGTCATGCCGGATATGCAATGATTTTTCCGACCATGGGGGTGTATATGACCGAATCTTCCGCAAAGGCGCTTTCCATCCTCCGCGATCCGTCACTGTTCCAGTGGTACCTCATCCCGCTCCTGCTCATAATCATCTACATCTACAACAACGAGGCAAGAAACAGGAACTGGAACTCGATATTTGCGGGTCTCGCCCTGTGGGGCTGCGACTGGTTCAATGAGATCTGGAACGCACTGGTGTTCCACTTCACCCAGTATGCCCCTGTCTGGGGTGCACCCGCCAAGACGGCCTACCTCATCCTCATCGGACTCAATATAGAGATCTGCATGATGTTTTCCATCATGGGCGTTGCCTGCACCGTCATGCTGCCTGAGGACAAGACCATCAAGATACTGGGTGTGCCGAATCGCTGGTTTTTCATAGCCGCATTCACCACGCTGTCAGTCATCGTGGAGGTCATCCTGAACGCCATCGGAGCGCTTACCTGGGACTATTCCTGGTGGAACGCCAGGGCCCCCTGGCTCATATGGATCGCCGGATACTTCTACTTCTTCCTGGTGGCTTACTGGGTGTACGACATGAAGACCATCAGGGCCAAGGCCATCACCGTCGGCACCATCCTGGGGATTGACCTGGCCTGCCTGATCGTGTTCATAGGCGTGCTCAAGTGGATCTAGCACCTGGCTGAAGAATTACCCGAATTGTCATTTTCGAG
>DATKLV010000107.1:0-3459 GCA_035542255.1 Desulfomonilia bacterium
AGTGCTTAGGCTTTGTCAACGGTTTTGACCATCCCTCAAACCCGCTCCCTACCTGTATCCACCAGGGATGGATTGATCTCTCACTCCACTAATGAATAGTACCGGGAAGGCCTTTTTTCCCTATCAACACTCATCAAACCCTCATGATGGGTATAGGCATATGAAGAACTCATCCGATAATGTCTCTGGAGGCAGGAATACCTCCCAATCCCCAGGCACACCTTACTGCGTTCAACAATGCCTCGCTTGCAGCACTTGCAGCAATGACTCCAAGATGGAGGGGGTGAGCCTGTTTGTTTCCAACGGAAAGACAGATCACCATGTCCCCATCGAAAGGGGTGTTGAATGGTGTTATGTGACGGGAAAGACCATGTCCTGCCATCCGAGCGATTTGTTTCGCTACGATCTTATCCAGATAAGCATCCGTAACGAGGACACACAGCGTTGTGTTCCCAGAGGCGCCGAATCGCTCCCGCACCTCACCCCGGGCAATCGCTTTCTGCATGTTGAGAAAACCGCTCTCATCCCTTGCACCGGCAATAATCCTGCCCTGATAATCGAGTATATCCCCGAAGGGATTTGCAACAACCAGTGCTCCCATGAGCACACCGGACGCCCCTAGGACAAGACTCGACCCCAGCCCTGCCTTTGTCCCATGAACAACACCCCTGAGCTTGCCGCAGGTTGCACCGGTTCCGGCCCCTACGCATCCCTGCTCAACCGGAGAGGATGATGCTGTCCTGCATGCATCATATGCCATGCCGGGTGTCGGTCGGGCATGGGGGTCCATGAAGGACAGATCGAATATAACAGCCGTCGGCACAACAGGCACTTTTGCAACGATAAGATCCAACCCGATGCCTTGCTCTTCGAGATACTTCATTACACCCGATGCTGCATCGAGACCGAATGCTGACCCCCCGGCCAGGCACAGACCGTGGACAGCAATACCGGGATGTAACATGTCAAGCGAGTCGATCTGCCTGGTTGAAGTCGCCAAACCTGTGACATCCACGGACCCGCGGGCGGGCTTCGCAAACAGGATCACGGTAACCCCGGTACCACCGGCAAGATCAGAACCATGGCCGACCTTCAAACCATCGATCGCAGTGATAGTGTTATTCTTTGGGCTTGACATGTTTCACGACACCGTTGAACTCTGCCATGATCTCTTTTACCAGAGGTGTTTTCAGTGCCTGTGCCCTGATTTCTGAAGGTCTCGGTTTTTTGTTTTCTGTAAAGTTGTTTTCTTTTATCTCAACATTCAGGGAAATATCCTTTTGAAGGAATGCCTTTGCCCTTTGAGACAGATCAGGCAGCGCTTTCTTGATCTGTTCCGCCATAAATTGGTTCGGGCACATCAGTATCACCTCGTTACTATTATCTTGCTCGACAACCGTATTCGATACAATTGCATAGAGAGGCTGATCATGATCTTTGAGATACGAGAGGAAGCCCTCCCACGAAAGCGGAAGCGAAGAAGGTGGCCTTTTGTATACCTCTACCGGCGAAATATGCTGCACATGGCCTGACGGCAATGCACCGGTACGTGAGGATATTGAGTGTATGAGATTCTGCAAGTCCACCATGCGCGGGGCGGAGATAATACGGAGAAGTATCGTCTCAAGGGTTATCTTGGTAAGGCTGGAATACTTCATGTCTTCCTCAGACCGGATGAGCACGCTTAAATACCGGTGGATCTCTTCTAAAGATATTTCCCTCATGAGATCTTTCAGAAAGGTCATCTCTTCATCCGGTAGCGTAACATTCGTATACCCGGCCTTGAGCACCATCATGTTCCTGAACTGCTCGAGCAGCGACCGATAGAGCTGATTCAAATCCTGACCGTATCGGTATACCCTGTCCACGACATCGAGAGTGCCCGGGGCATCCTTCTTGATGATCGCAGAGACTAGATCGCGCATGGTTGATCTGCCGACCAGTCCAAGGGCATCTTCAACTAAATCTACCCCTATGGACCCCTTGTCCGTGGCCGAGAGATGCTCGAGCATCCCTTGTGCATCTCTCATGCTGCCATCGGCCTGAAGTGCTATGGTCACCAGGGCATCATCGGTGATGGGGATCTGCTCCTGCCTGGCAACCGATGTAAGACGACGGACAATGTCATCCACAGGGATTCTCCTGAAGTCATATCGCTGGCAGCGGGACAGCACTGTGACAGGGACCTTTGCAAGCTCAGTCGTGGCGAGGATGAAAATGACGTGAGAAGGCGGCTCTTCCAATGTCTTTAAAAGGGCATTGAAGGCACTCCGGGAGAGCATGTGTACTTCATCTATAATAAAAGTTTTATATCGTGCAATAGTCGGGGTGTATCGGGAATTTTCAATGAGGTCGCGTATCTTTTCCACCTGGGTATGGGTGGCTGCATCGATTTCAAAAACATCAACCGCCCGTGACGCAGTGATATCTTCACATATGGAGCATGTGTTGCACGGGCTGCATGACAGCCCTTTCTCGCAATTGATCGCTTTGGCCAGTATGCGCGCGACAGACGTCTTGCCCACACCGCGGGGGCCTGAAAAAATGAACGCATGGGGAAGTCTTTCAAGCTCTATGGCATTGCAAAGCACCTTTGTCACATGCCCCTGGCCTATGACATCTTCGAATCGCTGTGGTCTGAACTTGCGGGCTATGACCTGATACATAAAATCATCCTAGTATTGACAACAAGATTATTCAAGAGAACAGTTCCGGGCATTTGAAAAACGAAAGCCCTGCAAGAGACCGGGCCTTGCCATACACATGCAGCATCTTGCTTACCGCTGCTCCCTCCCGGGCCTGACGGGTTTCACAGTGCTGAATTGTATGAGACCCGGCCTCTTACAAGGCCTTGTTCATATGGCGGAGAGAGAGGGATTCGAACCCTCGGTACCGTTATTAGCGGCACACACGATTTCCAATCGTGCCCCTTCGGCCTCTCGGGCATCTCTCCTGATGTATCATTATTCATGTTGGCGGAGAGGGAGGGATTCGAACCCCCGGTCCTTGAAAAAGGACAGCCGATTTCGAGTCGGCCCCGTTATGACCACTTCGGTACCTCTCCTTACCTTTTCGCCTGAAAAAAGGCCTTTATCAAAGAGCCTGCCTGATCCTCCAACAAACCTGCCTGGATATTCGGTTTGTGGTTCACATCAAGCTTGAACCCCTCCATCATGGATTCCACGGCGCCATATCGTTTATCTCGCGCACCATAGGTGAGGTACTCGATGCGTGCCTGGATGACCGCGCCTACACACATAATGCACGGTTCAATGGTAACGTACAGTCTCGCATGCGGAAGTCTGTAATTATGGATCAGCCGCGCGGCCTCACGGATAACCACTATTTCGGCATGTGCCGTTGGGTCATTATCTCTTATTACCCTGTTGTGGCCTCTGACCAGATGATCATCAACCACAAGTACTGCCCCAATGGGCACTTCACCCATACCGGTGGCCT
>DATKLV010000108.1:0-6795 GCA_035542255.1 Desulfomonilia bacterium
GGGCCTTTTCCCTGGCCCAGGCGATGATCTTCCTGCCCAAGCCCATTCCTGCCACGGACCTGATCAATGTTATCTTGTGTATGTAAGCTGCATCCCCTTCGGACATGTCTGGCCAGTAGAGTGTGTCCGTGAGCTGGAATATCACCGTGCCGACCGGCAGGCGGTCCAGCATCACCAGGTATAGCTCACCTGCATCGATGGAAGCTTTGAGCCTGTCCGGGGCGAGCTCTTCGGGAAACCAGAGGGTCTGACCGGTACCTTCCAGCCATGCGGCAGCCTCCTGCATGATGGAGGAGGCGATATTTGCATCATCGGATCTTGCCTGAATGAACTCGATTTCCCCGAGCAATGCCTTGTCCATGTGTAATGACAAATTTATGCATCCTCATTTTTCCCTATATGCCGCATCCCTTTTTTTACAGCCATCTTGCGCTTTGCTTCCAGTCTTTTGATCCTTGATGATGAGGTCGGCTTCGTCCCGATCCTGCGCCTGGGCTTCCTGCATGCCTCTGCAACTATCTGCTTCAGGCGTTCGAGGGCGTCTTCGCGGTTGCGCTCCTGGGATCTGAACCGCTGGGCCTTGATGATAAGCACCCCTTCGGCTGTCATGCGCCTGCCTGCAATTCGGGAAAGACGGTCCCTGGTCTCCGGGGACAGGGAAGGCGAGTGGGCTGCATCGAACCTGAGCTGGACCGCAGTGGAAACCTTGTTCACGTTCTGGCCCCCTGGGCCGCCCGAGCGGACGAATTCCCAGCTCAGCTCGTGATCCTCGATAGTGATGTCAGCATCTATCCGTATCATGGATATGGAATGCCGGGGCCACAGAGTATCCCCGGCATGAAACCCCGGGGCACCCCCCCGGGAAACTTCTACATCATGGACATCACGAATTCTATAGACGTCCTTACATCTTTGTCAAAAAAGCACTTAAAGCCTTCCTTCCAGTCCTCTTCCGCAAGCCTCTTCCTGATCCGGTCGGCAGTGGGCTTCTTCAGGCCTTCCTTCAACTTGATGAACGCCCTGCCGGGGTTGTCGATCCACTTCTTAATGACCTCCTTGGCCCTCGGGATGAGGTCCGCATCTTCCACGACCTCGTCCACAAGCCCGTATTCCCTGGCGCCATTCACGTCGAGCATCTTTCCGAAGTACATGAGGTCGCGGAATTTCCTGCTGCTCTCATACCCGAACTGCATGATCTCGGACTGGGCTATGGTGAGGGCCAGTCCCAGCTTGATCTCGGACATGCCGATGGAGATCTTGGGGTGGTTCTTCACGATGCGGTAGTCAGTGGCCATGGCGAAGATGAGCCCGCCTGCAATGGTATGCCCATTCATTGCGGAAACGACCGGTTTACGGCACTCGAAAAGCTCCACGAGGATGAGCTCCACTTCGTCGAAGAAACCACCGATTGCATTGATATCCTTGAACCCCATGAACATGGGGAGATCGAACCCGCTGGAAAAAGACCTTCCAGCACCGGTAAGGATGATGCCCTTTACCGCATCGTCCTGGTTGGCTTTCTTCACGATAACCCTCAATTGCCTGAGTATCTCCAGGGTTAAGGGGTTGGTCTTCCCATGCTCAAACGTCGCGATGATTATCCCGTCCTCGATCCTCTCGTTCAACATGCTATCCTCCTGCTTGGTATGGGAAGTAAATCGCCCGGTAAAGGTCTCTCAGGTGGTATAGCGCATTTTACGATTCATGTCATGATGGAATCGGGGGATGCATCAGGTTATCTTATAAAGAAGCTCCTCGATCTCCTCCCTTTTCTTCAAACCCTCGATCCACTCCTGCGGGATTGCCTCCACGCCCAGGTGTGCTCCGAGCACCATGCCCACGGCCATGCCTCGGGCGGCCGAGTCGCCTCCGGCCATCACATTCTGGATAAGCGCCTCTCTCAAGTCATTTTCATAGCGGCAGATACAAGCTTTTCTTCATCACCGCGGATGCCGTAAACGAGCGGTGCTATACGGGCGGCACCCGAGAGGTCATTGGAGGATGAGCCTGCCTCAGGATCTTCTTGCCCAAGGAAAGATCCTCCAGGGTCCCCTTGGTGGCCTGGTCGTAGTATCCTTGGTATCCCGTGAAGAGCCGCTGCCATCGCCGGGAGAAATCTTCAGGATCGAAGCCGCTCCTGGCAGCCAGGGATTCCAGGAGCACTAAGGCCTGGTCGCCGTAATGGGTGAACTCCCCCTTCTTTTTTGTGGCGTGGTAGGAGTCAGGGTCCGGATTCAGAAATTGCTCAATGCGCCCGAAATCTTTTGTGATCTTTCCAGTGGAATAAATCCAGTGCGCCCCAAGAGCCAGCGAATCAGCAGCAAAGGATGCCAATACCATGGCCATGGCCTTGTCTTTCATGCCTCTTCCCCTTTCCCATCTTTTGAAAAGAGCTGCTCCCCGGAGCCCGAGACATGCTGAGGCTACCTTGTCGGAAATCTCCAGGGCTGTTGGTGTACAAGAGAATAAGAGATCATAAGCAGGAAAACAAACGCCACAGACATTGAGAAGATCTCATTGGGAAGCCCGCGATGGATGAGCGCCGCCATGCTCAAAACAGCGGCGGGGAGAATCTCATCTCCATGACAAACGTATAATCGTTAAAGCGAAAGGGCCTTATTCACCCCGCTCCAGGCGAAGTAGCACGCCAGGGCCAGAAGGAATACCGCGCAGGACCCGATGAGCACCCGGTAGGATCTGTCGCTCAGGAACCGTCTCCCCTTGCCCACGGCCACGGATATGGCACTGTACCACACGAGGTCCCCGAGGATATGGCCGATGTAGAAGGATATGACACCCACTATCCCGAACTGTATGCAGTACAGTATGTACCCGAGCCCGATGGTGGCCCACCACAGGCTCCAATAGGGAGTCGACAGGCTCAGCACCGCGCCGGTCACCAGGAGGTTCGCCCCGCCCTGCACCCTCTCATCCATGTGGATGCTCAGGGACGGGATGGACCTGAGCATGCCCAGGGCCATCCGGGTGAGCATGATGGACCCGGCTATGGCGATGACCACGAACACCCATGCCTTCTGGAGGAACGGCGCCAGGCCATGCATGATCAGGACCACCAGGCCGAGCTCCAGCACGGCATGTCCGGCCACCAGGAGAGGCCCGGCAAGGGGGCCCCTGCGCGCACTCTCGCTGATGGTGGCGGTCATCACCGGACCGGGCATGGCGGCTCCGGAAAACGCGATGAGGAAAGATGTGCTGAAGATAGTCAGGAACGTAATCACTGATTTATTCTTTCTCTTCGAACCTGTTGAGCTTTCTGTTCTTCTTTATCCTGTCCGGATCAAAGACCCTGCCGTTCATCACGATGTATACGCCATCCGGCAGGAGCTGGACAGCGGCCGCTGCAGCGCCGATGTTGAACTCCGCATCGGTCGATTTGAAGCGGGCGGGCTGCATGGCGCCGGTGATCACGATGACCTTGCCTTTTATGCCTTTGAGCTTCCTTGCGGTCTTAACCATGGTGTCGGTGCCGTGGGTGATGACGATATGCCTGGATTGAACCGCTGCAACCCTGTCGTACACCGTCTGCCTGTCTTTCTCTGTCATGTAGAGGCTGTCCTTCCGCAGGATGGATTCGCACTCGTACGCGAAGCTCACATTGGCGTCTCCGAGTATATCGGATACGCCCGGATCGCCCACCTTGTAGCTGCTCAGTCGGTCGAAGTACACCTTGTCGATGGTCCCTCCCACTGCCAAGAACATGATCTTAACGGGTTTCAACATGTGTTTTGCACACCTCTGCGGCACAAGTCCGGAATAAAGCGTTTCTCAAAAAGTAATTGCACTTGAGCGAATCTTCCACGGAGATTCTTCTATCGCCTATTTGCCCGCCTTATGCAACCGGAACTCCCTGTCATGATCCCTTAAGCTCGAATGCACCCCAGGCATCGAAGATCCTGGCATGACGGAGGATGAATTGCCGTCCGTCATGGACGGCCACCTTGAAGTAATCTATTTCAGGCCTGCCCGGAGAACCGCCTTCGCGCCACTGGTCAATGATTTCCGTCACAGAGAGCGGCACCTCTCTCATGATAAAAGTCTCGGGTGTCAGGCGGCCCGAATCATCCCGGCCGGTACTGACTTCAACCCGCTCGAAACGCATGGAATCCCCTCTCAGGTAGGCCTGTCCGGCGCCAGTTCCGGGTCGAACCACCTGAGGATGCTGTCGTTCTCCTCCCGTGGGTATGCATGGGAAAGGTCCGGAACTATCTTGAGCCTCACATCGGCACCGGCCAGGGAGAGGTCTTTGCATGCCTTGATGGCCCGGCCCACCGGGAACATCCAGTCATGCTCGCCGTGTACCCAGTAGATGCGCCTGCCCCGGGCATGTTCCAAGTCGACAGGTGGCAGCACACATGATACCGGGGCGATGGCGGTATAGGGGCTGCCTCTGGAGATCCCTGTACCGAGGGCAAAGGTACCGCCGTCAGATATCCCGGTGAGCAGGATCCGGTTTCGGTCTATGTTGAAACGAGAGCACACCTCCCTAACATGACGTGCAAGAAGCACTGCATCTTCCGCGATATTTCCGATCGACCACGTCTGTCTCAGAGAGCTGGGGGCCAGGAGCACCAACCCCCTGCTCCGCGCTTCACGCAGCCATATCCAGAGGAAATCCCTGCCGTGGCCGTAACCTCCGTGCAATGCCACGACCAGAGGCCAGGAGCGTTCCCTCGTGTAGGTTTCCGGTATGAAGAGGGAATACACACCTCGGGCATAAGGGTCGTCTTCCGGACCTGAATGCACAATGCCCGTGCCGCCTCCCCCCTCCCGGACTTTAGGCCCAAGGGCCGGTTCGATGGAGGGCTCAAGGAAGTACTTGTTCAACTCAATGAAATCGTTCCGTACTGCAAACAGGGTCTCCTGGGCCCGGCAGTGCATTCTCACGGCCCTCAGAACGGACATGAAGGTCTGGGCGGCATCCTCACCCATACCGAAGGTTCTGATGGCGCCCAAGATGAGCTCACACGCCCTTGTGAGGTCCTGTCTGGTATGATCGTCCTCAAAGCCCTGGTGCCCGCTGATTAGCGTTTGCCGCACGGCCTCCAGGGGCTGAACATGCACAAGGAGTCCTTCCCTCAGCTGGGTTATGGCCAGGGGGTGGAGTTTTCTGAACGCCTTTTCAAGTGCATTGAGTGCATCAATAAGGGTGGATATAATCCCATTCATGTCCATCATGGGCCTCGTCCCGTCATGGATACCTTCCCCTTGAGCACTACCGGATAGTAGACAGCCATGTCATCAAGGAACTTTTTCTTGTCAGTGGTGTTCACTGCATAGGTGAAGGCCAGATCCGCGCCCTTGAACACCTTGTGCGCCTTGCCCGCATAGATGAGCATGCCCGGCAGACTCTTCTCCGGGGGCTGGTAGAAACACACCGGCAATGTCCACGGTCCTGTAAGACCTGAAGAGGAGCGCACTGCCAGGCAGGGGTTCTGAAGGCTCAAGGTCTGTATCTGAAGAAACCGCTTGATGCGTGGTTCATAGTGCACCGAAAACTCCACCTGACCACCGGTGAATACCGGCACGGGTTTGGGTTCCGAGGGTTTCCCTTCCATCCATTTATCGATACCGCCCATCCACCACCGGGGCTGTGAGAGGTCGCCCTTGCATGCATCCCGAAGGGGCCACCGCACGAGATACACGGAGTTATCCTTCCAATCCGTGCCGAAGGCGTACAGGTATCCGTCCACGATCAACGTGGAAGAAGATCCCACTAAAATCCGTCTGCTAGGCGGGCATGGTAGGTATCTTGCGTTCCACCTATTCGGGTCTTTACCGGTTTCTGCAATGAGCACCGCCTTCCATCCCGAGGGCTCGAACCCGAGCTCTCCCTTGGATTCCCGGACCTTCACGAGAAAGATGATCAGGGTACTCTTCATTGTCGCCCCGGAACCCGGCCAGAACCACTCTTTGCCTTCCTCCTGGAAATATGATGCGGGTTTGCCCTTTCTGATTCTCCAGAAGAATCTCATGGCGGCCTTTGCCGGATTGCGGCCCGATTGAACGGCGATACTGTTCCTCACCAGCGCTGCATCGTATCTGGATTTTGAATCACCTTCATTGATGAAGCTGTCACCAAAAAGCCAGAGCACTCGCTCTCCGTCCAGATCCACCGATGATGCCCCGTCTCCGCCGAGCCAGTGGGGATTGCTATGAAAGAGCCTCTGGGCCTCTTCCCAGGGCTTTGCTGAAACGGAGACCCCGACATCTTGCTGCTTTTGACCTGCCTGGAGCAGTTCGGGCCGCCAGGCAAAAAGCATGAAGAGAGAACATAAACATAATTTAATAGTAAGATTTCTCATAGCCTACGTGCAGTTTTTTAGGAGCACTAAATGGCGGCCCACGTCCGCTATTATGCAAAAATGAGAATTCTATGAGGCCCCTCACCCCGACCCTCTCCCCAGAAGTATGGGGAGAGGGGACTGAATTTCAACGACATCAGGTGATTATCACCCGGTACTTCCTGATGTAGTCGGTCGGGTTGTACGAGAGTTTGGACTTGCGCAAACCCATATCGCCCAAGTCCGGCTCCCGGTTTACCAGTGAAAAATCCTGGTGGCGTTCCAGAAACATCTGATTGACAGCCTGGTAAATACCTGTGTAATCAGGCAGACCCTTCTCAAAATGGATCAACAGCATATCTTCCCTGATGGCCTCTGCAACCGTGAAAGCCGCCGGCTTATCATCCACATAGATGACCGCACCCATAATGCCTGTGAGATGCTCCCATGCCTCAAGAACACGCTTGATGACCCGATTCTCAGAGGCCAGGGA
>DATKLV010000109.1:0-11662 GCA_035542255.1 Desulfomonilia bacterium
ACGTCGCTGAAGGCCATCTCCGCCTGGTAGGCCTGCTCGTAGTAATCCCGGTAGAGCTCTGCCAGTCCTGCGTCCATCTGCTGCACCGAGTATTCATACAGGCCGATCATGAAGGGAACGGCATTGAAGAGCGTCTTGTCTCCCCGCCTGATGCGGAATATGAGCCCTTTGTCCGCCAGCGCCTCAAGTCTGTTTTCTAGTGCCTCCGCATCCAGGTTCATGCGGGAAGCGGTCTGTGAAGCCTCCTCGGCAAAGGGAGTGAGCAGCATCGCTGCCTCAGCCTCGTCTTCGGTGAAGAGGTGCCCGAGTATCCTGATCTCGAGGCCTGATTCGGTCTTCGGCATCCCCAGGGGGAACCGGTCCAGGAATTGGCGCAACTGCTCGTAGATATTTTCCGGCATTCCTCATTCCCCTTCCATGCCGTACTGGAGAGAAGCCTTCCGACCCTATTCCCCGAGCCCTCCCAGCATCCCCTTGAAGGCGGCTGGAAGGTCTGCAGGCAGGATCACGATCTTGGAGTTGGCCGAGGAGGATACATTCTTCAGGGCCTCGATGTACCGTCCACCCAGGATGAACATGACGGGGAGCTGGTTGTTCTTGACGGCATCCGTTATCTTGTTGATGGATATCTGGTCGCCCTCGGCCAGTACCACCTTGGCCCTGGCGTCCAGCTTGGAAGCCTCCAGCCTGCCTTCAGCCTGGAGTATGGCCGCCGACTTCTCACCCTCGGCCCTGGTGACGGTGGCCCTGCGCGCCCGCTCTGCCGCGGCCTGCTCCTCCATGGCCTTCTGCATGGTCTCGGAGGGATTGATGTCCTGTATCTCCACGGTCTTGAGCGTGATGCCCCAGTCTGCGATGTCGTCGGAGATGCTCTCCTTCAGCCGCGCCTTGATCTTCTCACGGGAGGACAGCGCGTCATCAAGATTCATCTCGCCGATGATGGACCGCAGAGAAGTCTGGACCAGGTTCTGGATGGCGAGGCGGTAATCTTCCACGCCGTAGACCGCCTTCTCGGGGGAGACGATGTTGATATAGGCGACCGCATTGACCACGATGACGGCATTGTCCTTGGTGATGACCTCCTGGGACGGTATATCCAAAACGATGTCCTTGGAGGTGATCTTGTAGGACACCGCATCGATGTAGGGGATGATGAAATTCAGACCCGGGCCGAGGGTCTTGTGGTACTTGCCCAGCCTCTGAACCACATGCTTGCTGCCCTGCGGGACGATCCGCACACCCAGAAAGATCGTGATGAAGACCAGGACAACAAAAACCGCAACGACAACAGACAGACCTTCCATCATTCCTCCTGAACGGGTACTGTACTATCAGCTTTTTTCAGCTATCAAGGTATTGCCCGATATCTCCTTAACCAGGACCCTGTCACCCGTCTTCACCGCCTGTTCGCAGATAAACGGCCACTCATCGGAGCCGAGAACGGGTATGGAGAATCTTACCATGCCCAGCCTTCCTTCTTTACTTCTTCTTCAGCAGGTCCCTGATCTCACCGAGCAGGACTTCCTGTTTGGGGGGCTCTGCAGGTGCTTCCTCCTCCTTCCGTTTGAGGGTGTTGATGCCCTTGACCAGGATGAAGATGGAAAAGGCGATTATCATGAAGTCGATGACGGTCTGGATGAACTTGCCGTAGTTCAGGGAGACCGCAGGTGCCTTGCCTACCGCTCCCTTCAGCACGATCGTAAGGTTGCTGAAGTCGACACCGCCCAGGATGAGGCCGATGGGCGGCATGATCACATCGCCCACCAGGGACGACACGATCTTGCCGAATGCCGCACCGATGATGATGCCGACCGCCATGTCGACCACGTTCCCCTTGACTGCGAATGTCTTGAATTCCTGCAACATGCCCATAACTTCCCCCCTTTGAGAAATTATTTACTGCATGCTCTTTCTTTATAGAACGATGACCATCACATGCTGTTGGATCTCTCTTGTTCGATCGTTGGTACTGTATGCCTATGGGCATATTCAAGGAATTAGTAAAGTGTTTTTTCATGTTCTGCCCGGCAGGTACTTCTGTATGAACCGCAGGGTGACGGACCTGAGGGGTTCATCCAGCAACTCCATTGCTCTGCTCTCGATGTGCACGGGGACACTGCCGTAGAATGCCTGGGCGATGCCTCCTGTTATGCATGCCTGCGTGTCGCTGTCTCCTCCCAGGGATACGGCGTTCCTGATGGCATCCTCAAAATCATCGGATTCAAGAAAGGCTATGACGGCCTCGGGGACGCTGCCCCGGCAGGTCGGATCGAAGCGGTAGCCAGGCCGGATCTCATCCAAAGTGCCAGAGAGATCATAGCCGAAGCACGATTCGATATGATCCTTGATCTCTTCCTTGGAGCAGCCCGTCCTTGCCAGGTAGACGGCTGATGCGACCGCCTGGGCCCCCTTTATACCGTCGGGATGGTCATGGGTGATCTCCGTATAGAGCCTCGCCTTGTCCATGACCTCTTCCAGCGATTCGTATGCGAACCCCACGGGGCTGATGCGCATGGCCGCTCCGTTGCCGAAGCTGTGATAGGGCCCGAGCTTCTCGTCGAGAGCCCATGCGCAAAACATGGAGCCGTATCCTGCACAGGGGTAGCGATGGTAATATTGCCTCATGAGCCTCGTATAACTCGTTCCGGTAAGGATGGCTTCCGCCAGGGCCACAGTGAGCACGGTGTCGTCCGTGAACCTGCTCTTTTCCGAGAACAGGGGGAAATCCTTGGTCTTGATCCTGCGGCTCTCGTAGACCGAGCCGATGATGTCTCCTGCAATCGCACCGGTCATGAGCAGGTCCTTTATTGTCCCATAATTTTCTGTTTCGTATCCAGGTATTCATCCTTATGCCGGATGGCCAGGGCCTTATCGATGAGCGCACCGGCCTCTGCGTCACGTCCCATGTCATGGAGGAGGCCGGCGAGGTTGTTCATGATGTCAGGGTTTTTGGGGTCCAGCTTCAATGACCTGCGGTAGTTCTCCTCGGCAGCCTTCAGGTTTTTGCGTTTGTATTCCACATTGCCGAGATTGAAATAGGGGACGGCCCAGTAATCCTGTTTTGCAGCGGCCATGCCGTATTCCTTCACGGCAAGGTCGAGCATGCCCTTCTGCTCGTAGATGACGCCCAGGTCATTGTGCTCCCCGGCGGTCAGCGGGTCCTTCAGCACCACGACCCTGGGCATGGAGCAGGACATGGCTGCCAGTACAAGTATAAGGGGCACAAACTTCAGCGCCAGACGAGCAGGTAAACCGATCCTTTTTTCGCCCATATCTTCTCGAATTCGGCATAGGGGAAGATCCGGGAAGCCTCATAACCCGTATGCGCGATGAAACCCTTCTCATTGTAACCCGTGACCACCAGGTAGTGCGGCCGGGAAAAGAGCCAGAACCCCAGGTCCACGAGGACGATGACCGGCCGATGCTCTTTCAGGAATGTCTTGATATCTTCATCGGAACCCTGTCCCAATCGTGTCTGAAATGCATTTGCCCGGGCAAGATTCTCCAGGTCGGTGATCAGGGCGCCTTTGAGCTTTTCCGTATATACGACCTTTGCAATGGAGCCCTGGTCCATGGGAAAACCGTAATGGGCAAACACCGAAGCAAGTGAAGCAGGGCCGCAGAAGTTCGACTCCTGCTTCACGAACGGGACATTATCTATCGCGAAAGATCCCGGTTCAGCCGAGATAAGCGCAAGAAGGAGAATGATAGTCGTCAAGGCCGCTCATCCTGACGATGATGTCATGGTGCAGGAGCTTCAGGATTATGATGACGAGGATGATGATAACCAGGACTGCAATGATAACGCCCAGGCCGTCGCCGCCCGCCAGCACGTCATTGGATGCCGCCGCCAGAGTGTGTATCTGGTCCGGGGTCATGGAGGGGAGCTTTGCAGCAACCTCTTCCGAGGTGAGGCCATAGGCCTTCAGCTTCTCCTGCACCATCTTGGTCTCCAGGGCGCGCTGGACCGTATCGATATCCTTCTGGAGGGTATCGCCTGCCGTATGGGGCGAAGACCCCAGAGAAGGGATCATGGCTGCAAAGGCAGGGGATGTCACAAAGAATACCAGGTGAAACGTTATCAAAGTTGCCAGCGTCCGGTTCCTCATTCTGGTGATCATGATTACCTCCTCATGATTTTTCTCAATATGGTCAATTTCCCTTGACAGGTTTTGCCTTCTTGTACCCGGCAGCCCATGCCTCCAGCACCTTGATCTTGTCCGGCGTCATCTTGGACCCCGCATGCATCCAGGTGTAGGGGAGGGGGGGCATGTCCCCTTCCTTAACTATGTCGACTATGTCCGAGATCAGGACGGCCTGCTTCTCGGGTGTATAGCGATTCCAGGCGGAAAAATCCATCCTTTTCCGGGCCCCGTTCGCATCGCTTGCCAGGAGCCAGGACACGGGCGCCACCCTGCTGTACCAGGGCCATACGGTCTCATGGGAGTGGCAGTCGTAGCACGAGTTCTTCAGGATTGCCTTCACCTCCGGAGGTGTCTGAATGTCGGATTCCACCGGCGGGTTGGTCAGTTTCACCGGCACGATCTGGATGAGAATGAAGCCGGCAATGAGAATGGCAAAAATAGTCTTTCCTGCTTTCATCATGGATTCCGTCCCCCTCATAATGAGAAATGTAAATCCCTTATTCATCAGCTTTCGGACACGGCATATTCCTGAAAGAAGACAAAGGGGGCCACGATAATGAACCGGAACAGGGAGCCGTAAGATTCCCAGTCCGCGATCTGTTCCCTGGTGGGCCGTGCCAGGAGTCCCCCCTCTATCCACTTTTTTACCTCACCGGTATTGTCCAATGCTACCTGCACGCCGACCTCCACCAGGTCGAGGCCTTGGGAAACGAGGAAGAGGGATTTGGTGAGCGTCTCCGGTATCAATCCCTTCCATGAGGACACGCCGATCTCCCCAGTGAGTTTCTCTCTCAGTCGCTGCTCTCGTGGTGTGCTCATATTTGCCCCTTATTTGTGTTTAACCCCTTCGGCATGGATCTTTTTCAGGAGCCAGGCCATGTTCTCGCCCAGGATCTTCATGGTGGCGATCCCCTCTGTGTCTTTTTCCACCTCGCCCGGCTCCATGCCGATGCCGAAGTTCCAATAGTTCGAACCGGGGACGATCATCTGGCTGATGGAGAAGAAGTGGTTCAGGGTGTCGAACGTATGGACGGCCCCGCCCCGCCGGACAGCAATGACGGCCGCACCCACCTTGCGCCTGAACATGTCGCTGTTCGCCTTGGCCACCATACCGGCCCTGTCGATGAGGGCCTTCATCTCGGTTGTCACATCGGTGAAGTAGGTGGGCGACGCCAGGATGATCCCGTCGGCATCGAGCATCTTTTCAATGCATTCGTTGACCGCATCGTTCTTGACCGAGCACTTTTTATCCTGGTTGGTGAAGCACTTGTAGCAGACGATGCAGCCCCGGATATCCTTGCGGGCCAGCTGGACCAGCTCCGTCTCGATGCCCTGTTTCTCAAGCTCATCGAACACATGCTTCACGAGGATGGCGGTATTGCCGTCCCTCCGTGCGCTTCCGTTGAATGCGACCACTTTCATGGATTCCCCTCCGGAAAGTCTTTTTCCCTTCTGTGCGGGCTCATCCCCGCGTCAGGTGCCGGTATTTGATCCGATGCGGCTGGTCCGCAGTCTTGCCGAGCCTCTTCTTCCGGTCCGCCTCGTAGTCCGAATAGTTGCCCTCGAACCAGAGCACCGAGCTGTCGCCCTCGAAGGCGAGGATGTGTGTTGCGATGCGGTCCAGGAACCAGCGGTCGTGTGTGATGATGACCGCACAGCCGCCGAAGTGCTCCAGGGCCTCTTCGAGCGCGCGCATGGTGTTCACGTCGAGATCGTTCGTGGGCTCGTCCAGGAGCAGGACGTTGGCGCCTTCCTTGAGCATGCAGGCAAGGTGCACCCGGTTGCGCTCGCCGCCCGAGAGCATGTCCACCTTTTTCTGCTGGTCCGTTCCGGAGAAATTGAACCGTGCGACGTAAGCCCGGGAATTCACCTCCATCCTGCCGAGATTGATCGTGTCCCTGCCGCCGGAGATCACCTCCCAGATGGTCTTGCCCGGATCGAGCGTGTCGCGCTCCTGGTCCACATATGCGAGCTTCGCGGTCTCACCGATTCTTATGGTGCCTGAGTCGGGCTGCTCCTTTCCGGTTATCATCTTGAAGAGGGTCGTCTTGCCTGCGCCGTTGGGGCCGATGACCCCCACGATGCCGCCCGCCGGCAGGGAGAAGCTCATCCCCTCGAAGAGAAGGCGGTCTCCGTATGCCTTGGAGAGGTTCTCCGCCTGGATGACCACCTTTCCCAGGCGGGGTCCCGGCGGGACGTAGATCTCAAGGTCCTTGTCCTCCTTTTCGTAATCCTGGTTCAGGAGGCTTTCATAGGCGCTGATCCTGGCCTTGGCCTTTGCGTGGCGTCCCTTGGGGGACATGCGGATCCACTCCAGCTCGCGCTGCAGGGTCTTCTGCCTCTCGGTCTCCCGCTTCTCCTCGCCGGCGAGGCGCTGCTGCTTCTGGTCGAGCCACGAGGAATAGTTTCCCTTCCAGGGGATGCCGTACCCGCGGTCGAGCTCGAGGATCCATCCGGCCACGTTGTCCAGGAAATAGCGGTCGTGCGTCACCGCGATGACCGTGCCTTCGTACTGCTGGAGATGGTGCTCCAGCCAGGCCACGGTCTCGGCGTCGAGGTGGTTGGTGGGCTCGTCCAGGAGCAGGATGTCGGGCTTCTGCAGCAGGAGCCTGCACAGTGCCACACGCCTCTTCTCTCCTCCGGACAGGACCTTTACGGGCGTGTCTCCGGCCGGGCAGCGCAGGGCGTCCATGGCCATGTCCAGGCGCGATTCGATGTCCCATGCATCCAGGTGGTCGATCTTCTCCTGCAGCTCGCCCTGCCTGGCCATGAGCCTGTCCATCTCGGCATCGCTCATGGGCTCGGCAAACTTCTCGCTGATGGAGTTGTATTCCTTGACCAGGTCCACCGTCTCCTGCATGCCCTCCTCGACTATGGTTTTGACGGTTTTGGCCGGATCGAGTACGGGCTCCTGCTCGAGGTAGCCCAAGGTGAAGCCCTGCGAGAGGGCCGACTTCCCTTCGAAGTTCTTCTCGACGCCCGCCATGATGCGCAGAAGCGTGCTCTTGCCCGATCCGTTCAGGCCAAGGACCCCGATCTTTGCCCCGTAGAAGTAGGACAGCGAGATGTCCTTTATCACTGGTCTGTTCTGGTACGATTTGCTGACCCTCATCATGGAGTAGATGATCTTCTCAGCCCCGTTGCTCATGGAGAAAAGCTCCTTTCTCACTCACTATACGCTGAACCTGATGGATAGGATATCGCCGTCTTTGACCGGGTAGGTCTTGCCCTCGAGCCTTATGAGGCCTTTGTCCTTAAGCATCTTTTCCGACCCGTGTGCCATTAGGTCGTCATAGGCAAAGCACTCGGCCCTTATGAAACCCCGTGCCAGGTCCGAGTGTATGACTGCTGCCGCTTGGACGGCCGTGTCACCCTTGCGGATGGTCCAGGCCCGGACCTCATCGGCCCCCACGGTGAAGAAAGAGATGTAACCCAGCAGCTCGTAGGCGGCCATGGTGAGCCTGTCCCTGGCGGATGCGCTGATCCCCATGTCCTCCATGAATGCGCCCGCTTCATCTGTATCGAGCCGGGAAAGCTCCATCTCGAAGCGGCCTGCGAACTCGATGCCGGTGTAATCCTGCCAGATCCCTGCCAGCAGCTCTGCATTGCGCCCGAAGGAGTCTTCATCGGAGTTGAGGATGACCAGCATGGGTTTGAGGGTGAGGAACCTGAAGCCGCGCAGGACCTTGTCTTCATCGGGAGAGAGGACAGGCGGCTCTGAAAGGTCGCCCTTGTCGAGGAACGCCCTGACCTTGAGGAGCGCATCCCGCTCCAGCTCGAGCGAGGCGTTCTTCTGTCCCCGCCGGATCTGGTGGTCAATCCTCTCCAATCTGGTTTCCGCCAGGATGAGGTCGGACAGGATGAGCTCTGAGACGATGCCGTCTATCTCCGAGAGCGGGTCGGGCCCGCCCAGGATGCTGTCGATGTACTGGTCACGGAAGTTCCTCACCACCAGGCCCAACGCATCCGCGGTCTTGATGAGCCCCAGCTCCGAGGCCGTGAAGGCCTCCTTCTTCTCGCTGCCTGCCTCGGACCTGAAACCACCGAAGTCGATGCACTCGAGTGTCGCATGGGTGGTCTTCTTCGGTCTGTATATCTCGCTCAAGCGAGAGATGCGCGGGTCCGCCACATGGACCACCGCCACGTTCGGCTCGTCCTTGGCGGATGAGTACTGGTCAATGGCGATATCCATGCGCGTGAGCGCATTGAATATGGTGGTCTTGCCCGATTTTTTAAGTCCGATCAGTCCTATCTTCATGGAGGCCTCAATTCAGGAGGGAGTGTATAGCACCTCGGAGGGGAAACGGCAACCGCCTTTCTTAGAGAATTCTGTTGCCAAGGCTGTGTGCGTGGTATATGGCACTGAGCGCTGTCGGATACAGGCTTTGAATCAGCGAAAGGAACACCATGAATCGGCTTGCAAGAAATGAGAACATCAGAAACGTTGCCATCATCGCCCATGTCGACCACGGGAAGACCACGCTCGTAGATGCCATGTTCCGGCAGAGCGGGGTTTTCCGCGAAGGCCAGGAAGTGGAGGCCAGGGTCATGGACAAGCTGGAGCTGGAGCGCGAGCGCGGCATCACCATAGCAGCCAAGAACTGTTCCGTGATCTGGAACTCCGTGAAGATAAACATCATCGACACGCCGGGCCATGCGGATTTCGGCGGCGAGGTGGAACGGGCCCTGTCCATGGCGGACGGCGCGATCCTGCTCGTGGATGCATCCGAAGGACCCTTGCCCCAGACCCGCTTCGTCCTGAAGAAGACCCTGGAGGCGGGGCTCAAGGTGATCGTGGTGATCAACAAGATCGACCGCAAGGATGCGAGGCCGCTTGAAGTCCTGAACGAGATATACGACCTCTTCATCGACCTGGGCGCGGACGACTCCCAGATCGACTTTCCCTGCCTCTATGCCGTCGGCCGCGACGGGGTCGTCATGGGGTCTCTGGATGAAGAGGGACAGAACCTGAATGTCCTGTTCGACACCATCCTCTCCGAGGTCCCGGCACCGGCATACGACCCGGCAGAGCCCTTTCAGATGCTGGTGGCCGACCTGGACTATTCCGACTATGTGGGCAGGCTGGCCATTGGCAGGGTGTTCCACGGGCAGACCAGCGCGAGCGATGCACTGCTCTGCATCAATGCTGAGGGCGAGCACAAGCCATTGAAGGTCACCAAGCTCCAGAGCTATGAAGGCATATCCATCCGCGAGGTCGATTATGCACTGCCCGGCGATATAGTGGTGCTCGCCGGCATAGAAGACGTGAAGATCGGCGACACCATCTGCACCCAGGAAAACCCCAGGGCATTGAAGAGGATAATCGTGGACGAGCCCACCGTGTCCATGCGCATCATTGCCAACAATTCACCCCTGGCCGGCACCGAGGGAACGCTTGTGCAGTCAACCAGGATACACGATCGCCTCATCAAGGAAACCCTGCGCAACGTGTCCATCCAACTGGAAGTTCCGGCGGACAGAGACGGGTTCATCATAAAGGGCCGCGGCGAGTTTCAGCTTGCCATCCTCATCGAGACCATGCGGCGCGAAGGCTTCGAGATGTGCGTGAGCAGGCCCGAGGTGATCAACGAATATAAGGAAGGCAAGGTGCTGGAGCCCATCGAGCACCTCTATATCGACTGCGAAGAGGATTACCTCGGCATAGTCACCCAGAAGCTCTCCATACGCAAGGGCAGGATGATCAACTATACGAGCCACGGGGCTCTCAGGGTGAGGATCGAGTTCAATATCCCTTCACGGGGGCTCATAGGATACCGTGACGAGTTCCTCACCGATACCAAGGGCACCGGCATCATGAGCTCGTACCTCCTGGGTTATGAGGAATTCAGGGGCGAGTTCTTAAGCCGATTCACCGGCTCCATCGTGGCGGACCGCAAGGGTTCGGCTGTGCCCTATGCACTGAGCGGCCTGGAGCCCAGGGGCAGGCTCTTTATAATCCCGGGGGACCCGATCTACGAAGGACTGATCATCGGCGAGCACAGCCGCGAGAACGATATCGACGTGAATCCCTGCAAGATGAAGAAGCTCACCAACATGCGGGCAGCAGGCCGCGACGACAACATCATGCTCTCACCCATAACCCCCATGACCCTGGAAAAGGCCCTACAGTTCATCAAGGAAGACGAGATGGTCGAGGTCACACCCAAATCCGTCAGGCTCCGCAAGGCCGAGCTCTCAGCCGGCAAGCGCCACGGCATGAGCGTTGCCAGGAAGAAGGCGGCGGGGTAGAAGAGATCTGTAGGAGCGGCTTTAAGCCGCTACATAGGGGATCGTCGGGTGGCACCGGCGAAGCCCGAAGGGCTTGCCCGTGGGACAGTGTATAGGCTGGAGTGAATGGAATGAATCCCGACAAACCCTAGAGAGCTCTTTAACAGTAACAAGATATTTTCAATTTTGAATGCAGTCCCTTTTCATCATTCTGAGGCATGAATCCATGTTCCTTGTCCGAAGGTGCTTGCTATTTAAAATGATAGCAAATATATATCTAAAAATACGTTCATGCAGGTTTTGTATTTTCCCCTCCGGTTTACATGAAGAAAGGCCAAGGATTCGGATATGGGCCTATTCATTCGAGGGGGTTCAGTATGGCAGATCAACAGATTGATGAAGTGGGTTATTGGACCGAGATAAAACTCAACATCCTCAGGGATTATTCTCAAGCATATGCACGGATATTAAAAAAGCAAACCAGTATCAAACACTTCTCTTATATTGATGGTTTTGCAGGTGCAGGGAGACACAAGGCAAAAAGAACCGGAGAGGTAATAGATGGAAGCCCTGCTATAGCCTTGGATATCCAGCCTCCTTTTGATCACTATCATTTCATCGATCTTGATGGGAACCGAGTTGAGATGCTGAGACAACTGTCTGAAGGCAGAAATGATGTAACAGTCTATGAGGGTGACTGCAATAAGGTTCTCTTAGATGAGGTCTTTCCCCAGTGTAGATATGAACAGTATCGCCGTGCACTGTGTGTCCTTGATCCCTATGGATTGAATCCTGATTGGGAAGTGGTACATAAGGCAGCAGAGATGAAAAGCATCGAGATATTCATCAACTTTATGATCATGGATGCAAATATGAACGTGTTATGGAAAAATCCAAACAAGGTACACCCTTCCCAGATCATACGTATGAATGCCTTTTGGGGTGATGATTCCTGGAAACGGACGAGTTATATTACATAGGGGACATTATTTGATAATGACATCGAGGAAAAAAAGGCGAATATTGAGGTAGCTGAAGCCTATCGGAAAAGGCTCAGAGATGTTGCCGGTTTCAAATATATTCCTGATCCTTTGCCGATGAGAAATAGTAAAGGTTCCGTAGTTTACTATCTTGTCTTTGCATCTCATAATGCAACTGGTGAACGGATAGCAAAGGATGTTTTCAAGAAATATCGCAACTGGGGTATCAGTAATGGCAACAAAAAGCACCATTGAGTGGACTGAGTACACATGGAACCCGGTCACCGGCTGCACGAAGATCAGCGCCGG
>DATKLV010000110.1:0-7882 GCA_035542255.1 Desulfomonilia bacterium
TGCCAGGAGTTTAAAAAACAATGAGCTGACAGGATGCCCCAGTGCCTTAAAGAACTCGTTCTTTATCCGTTCTGAGGCCGCCTCATGCAGGGAATCGGCATGTATCCTGATCAGGTCCATGGTGCCCGGGTCCACGGAACCTCCGATCTGCACAGAGAACCTCAGGCAGCGCAGCCCCCGCAAAGGGTCGTCCTTCAGATTCTTCTCGGCGATGAGACGGATACGTCTCTCTGATAGGTCTTCAAGGCCACCCGTCGGGTCGATGAGCGCCCCGTCTGTCGGGTCGCAGGCCATGGCATTGATGGTAATGTCCCGCTCGGCCAGGTCCGCTTCGATGTTTTCTCCGCGGGGAGGAGATACATCGATGGTCAGATTTCCGTGGTCCACTGCAACCCTGGCCACCTGCCGGTTCTCGTCGATGAAAAAGGGCTTGCCTCCGAGAATGTCACTTATCTGCCGGGCCAGGATCATGGGTTCGCCAAAGAATACTATGTCGTAGTCGGAAGGATCGATACCGAGGATCAGGTCGCGCACACAACCGCCCACGAGATAGGCCTGCCGGGGCAGGCGCGGCAGGAACTTATTCAGTGTCTTGTTTGTCCAGACGGCATTGTACAGATCGTGCATGCGCCTCCAGATCCTCTGCTCGGGCAATGAGCACTGCCATGGGGCCCAGATTTTCGATGGCCTGCTTCGAGATCCCGATGACACTCGTGCGTTTGGTGAAATCATAGACCCCGAGAGGGGAGGAGAACCGCGCCGTGGAACCGGTGGGCAAGGTATGATTGGGCCCCGCCACGTAATCGCCGATAGCCTCGGGGGTTGTATGACCGAGGAAAACAGCCCCTGCATTTTTTATCCTGCCAAGATATTCATAGGCATTATCCAACATGAGTTCCAAATGCTCGGGCGCCATCTCGTTGGCTATGTCTACGGCCTCGTCCAGGTCCCTGGTGACAATGCACGCACCATGGTTGTCAAGCGACTGGAGAATGGTATCTCTGCGCGGCAGCGTGGCAATCGCCTTCTCCAGCTCCTTCAAAACGGCTTCTGCGAGAGAAGCTGATGGCGTTATCAGGATCGATGAGGCCTTGGCATCGTGCTCCGCCTGTGAGAGCAGGTCAAGTGCAACTACATGAGGGTTCACCCCGGAGTCCGCAATCACAAGGATCTCTGAAGGCCCTGCGAATGCATCGATGCCGATTGTCCCCTGGAGCAGCTTCTTGGCATGTGCAACGTAGATGTTGCCCGGCCCCACAACCTTGTCGACCTTGGGGATGCTCTTTGTGCCAAATGCCAGTGCCGCTATGGCCTGGGCGCCGCCGATCCGGAAGATCTTCTCCACCCCGGCTATGGAGGCTGCAGCCAGCAGGGCCTGGCTTACCCTGCCGCCCGGGGTGGGTGAGACTACAACGATATTTTCCACGCCCGCGATCTTTGCCGGGATGACATTCATGAGCACGGTGGAGGGAAAGGCGTTCATCCCGCCCGGGATATAGATACCCACACTGCCGATGGCAGTGACCTTCTGCCCTAGGATGGTACCCGACTCATCGGCAGAGAACCATGACTGCTCCTTCTGGTGGTTGTGAAACGCCTCGATTCGCCTGGCAGCGCAGGTGAGGGCGTCGATCAACTCGGAAGGTGTCAGTTTATGGGCCAGAGCAATCTTATCCGGGCCGAAGCAGACCCCGTCCTTTTTCGGGTCGAACCGATCATATGCCCTGGTGTACTCGAACAGGGCCTCATCGCCTTGGGCTTTTACCCGCTCTATGATCTGCCTTACCGCGACGTCCACTTCATCAGATACATCCCTCATGCGATCGAGCAGAGACTTCAGGTTTTTCCTCCAGCCCTTTGCAGATGTCCGTATCACAATCATCACAGGCCGCCTTTCTCCCGGGACACCTCTGCGCCAAGCTTGATGAGTTTCTTGTCCAGGCCGTCATAACCCCGGTCGAGGTGGTATATCCTCCTTATTTCGGTATATCCGCTGGCATTGAGCGCTGCCAGCACCAGGCTGGCCGATGCCCTCAAGTCGGTCGCCATGACGGACGCGCCCTGGAACCGTCCGATACCGCGCACGATCACGGTCCGGCCCTTCTCCTCAAGGTTTGCGCCCATACGCATGAGCTCGGGTACATGCATGAAACGGTTTTCAAATATATTCTCCGTGATACTGGAAACACCATCAGCGATACAGGCCAGAGACATGAGCTGGGCCTGCATGTCGGTAGGGAATCCGGGGTAGGGCACGGTCTCCAGAGTGACGGGCTTCAGGTCGCAGTCCCCATTAACCTTGATATCTCCGCCCCCGGGTTCTTCGATCCGGATGCCCATCTCCATGAGCTTGTCGATCACGGCTGTTACATGATCGGGCCTGCCCTTCTTGATGGTGAGCCTGCCTTTGGTGATGGCTGCAGCCACGAGGAACGTCCCCAGTTCGATCCGGTCCGGGATGACCTCGTAGGTGAGACCGGAGAGGGAATCTACACCTTCGATGACCATCGTGCTCTCTCCGATTCCCTCAATATGGGCACCCATGGCCATGAGCGCCCCGGCCAGGTCCACGACCTCGGGCTCCCTTGCCGCACCCTCGATGACCGTTGTTCCTTCGGCCAGGCATGCAGCCATCATGACATTCTCCGTGCCTCCCACCGTTGTGTTGTCGAAGACTATTCTAGTACCTTTCAACTTTTTTGCAGTAGCCACGACATACCCATGGGAAAGCTCGATTTCCGCGCCCATCTTGGCAAACGCCTTCAGGTGCATGTCAATGGGTCTTACCCCGATGGCGCATCCGCCGGGCAACGATACCTTGGCTTTTCCGTATTTGGCCAGCAGGGGTCCGAGAACGAGGATGGACGCCCTCATGCTCTTGACCAGATCATAAGGCGCCTCGAATGAATCGATGTTTGTCGGGTCGAGAACAACGGTATTCTGTCTTGGATTTTCCGCCTTGACGCCCAGCTTTGCGAGCACGTCGCAGATGGTGCTTATATCCATGAGCCGCGGTACATTAGTGTAGGTACAAGGGCCATCCGCCAGGATGGATGAGCAAAGAATGGGCAGGGCGGCATTCTTGGAACCCGAGATGCTAACTGTTCCGCGCAGTGTGTTTCCGCCGTAAATGATGAACTTATCCATGCATCCTCTCTATGATAACCGTCCTTGGAATCCCGGCAAGGTCACTTACCCATGATCTTACCCGTAAGGTATCATGAGCGCTCACCACGGTGTCAATGGCATCTTTCTGGCCCTGGCCGGCCTCCATGATGAGGAGCCCCCCCGGGGCGAGATGTCCTGATAACTCACTCATGATGTCTCTTACAACAACAAGCCCGTCTTTTCCACCGTAAAGGGCTGCTGACGGCTCATAAAGCCTGACATCATCCTCCAGAATGGACTCGTCGTTCAAAGGTATATAGGGAGGATTTGCAATGATCACCGGCCATGAAGTGCATAAACCTCTCAGGGTATTGCCTGCAAAGAGGCGGAGCCTTGACGAGACGCCGTGAGACTCGGCATTGGCCCTTGCAGTGGCAAGGGTTTCGATGCTGATATCATTACCGAAGCCCTTCAGGTCATCCCGCTCGCACAAGAGGGAGATGATGACGGCACCGGAGCCTACCCCGATCTCGAAAACCCCTGCCCCTTCCGGTGACAGTGCTATTGCCTGCTCCACCAAGATCTCCGTCTCGGGCCTGGGGACCAACACATTTTCATTCACAAAAAAACATCTTCCGAAGAATTCCTTTTCTCCAATGATATAGGCCACGGGCTCCCTCTTGAGCCTGCGGCCGAGAAGGGAATTGAAGATATCTACCTCTTCATCTTCTAAGACACGGTCCCGGTGGATGATGAGGTCGATCCTCCTGAGATGGAGGACATGCGCCAGGAGAATATCGGCATCGATATCCGCCGATTCTATGGAATGTTCTTTGAGAAGTCCCCTTGCGTGGACGAGCACCGAGGAGATGGTTGCTGCCACTCCTTTAACTCCCGGTCTTTTTAAGCGCCTCGGCCTGGTAGTGGGTGGTAAGCCCGTCGATGATCTCGTCGATGTCCCCTTCAAGGATCTGGGGGAGCCTGTGCAGGGTGAGGTTGATCCGGTGGTCCGTTACGCGCCCTTGCGGGAAGTTATAGGTGCGGATGCGCTCGCTCCTGTCTCCAGTGCCGACCTGGGACCGCCTCTGGCTGGCGATTTCCCGGTCCTGGTCTTCCTGCCTCTTCTGGAGGATGCGGGTACGGATGACCCTCATTGCCTTGGCCTTGTTCTTGTGCTGCGACTTCTCATCCTGGCAGGAGACCACAATCCCGGTGGGGATATGGGTGATGCGGATAGCCGACTCAGTCTTGTTCACATGCTGTCCGCCGGCCCCGGATGCCCGGTAGGTATCGATCCTCAAGTCGTTCGGGTCGATGCTCACATCCACCTCCTCGGCCTCGGGAAGCACCGCGACAGTGACGGCCGAGGTGTGAATCCTCCCGCTCGCTTCAGTGGCCGGAACACGCTGGACTCGGTGGACCCCGCTCTCGTACTTGAGCCTGGAATAGGCGCCCTTGCCTTTGATGCCTGCAATGGCCTCCTTGATGCCGCCGATGCCGGTTTCATTGATGGACAGGATCTCGACAGCCCACCGCTTTTCTTCTGCATAGCGGTTGTACATCCGGAAGAGGTCAGCGGCAAACAGCGCCGCCTCGTCTCCGCCGGTGCCGGCCCTGATCTCGAGGATGACGTCCCGACTGTCGTTGGGATCTTTGGGGATGAAGAGGGCCTTGATCTGCTGTTCAAGACGCAGCCTTTCAGTCTGCAGTACATCAAGCTCGTCCTTCACGAGGGCTCTGATCTCAGGGTCCGGGTCATCAAGCATGGTTTCATGCTCGGCCATATCGGCGAGCACCTGCTTGAGCCGCCGATAGGGGCCCATGATCTCCTCGAGAGAGGCCTGTTCCTTGGCTAGAGCAGTATACTGGGTATGGTCTGCAAGGATCTTCTCATCGGCAAGGAGATCGGAGATATGCTGATAGCGTTCCTCTATCTCCTTCAGTTTTTCGAGCATGTCGTTTAACGAAGGTTACTTGCTTTTAGACGGCTTGTCCTTTTTAAGATACTCGCCGTACTTCCTCTTGAACAGTTCCGCCTTGCCAGCCATGGAGGTGAGCCTCTGCTGCCCGGTATAGAAGGGGTGACAGGCGCTGCAGATTTCAACGCGTATATCCTTCTTGGTTGAGCGTGTCGTGAAGGTATTCCCGCACCCGCAGGTGACAGTTGTCTCGAAGTAATCCGGGTGTATGCCTTTCTTCATCGTATCTACTCCTATTTATTCATGGAATCCAGAAATTCGGCATTATTGCGCGTCTTGCTCAATTTGTCCAGTAAAAATTCAATGCTGTCGATGGGGTTCAAGGGGCTTAAGAGCTTCCTCAAGATCCAGATCCTGTCGAGCTGCTCTTTGGGCAGGAGGAGTTCCTCTTTCCGTGTACCGGACTTTGAAATATCGATGGCCGGGAATACCCTGCGCTCCATGATGGATCGGTCAAGGTGTATCTCCTGATTGCCGGTGCCCTTGAATTCCTCGTAGATGACTTCATCCATGCGGGAACCCGTATCCACCAATGCCGTGGCGATGATGGTGATGCTGCCGCCCTCCTCGATGTTCCGGGCCGACCCGAAGAACCTTTTGGGCTTCTGCAGGGCATTGGCGTCGATACCGCCCGAGAGAAGCTTGCCCGAGGGCGGACATACCGTGTTGTGTGCCCTGGCAAGCCTGGTCAGGGAATCCAGCAGGATCACGACATCCTTCTTGTACTCCACTAGGCGTTTGGCCTTCTCCATGACCATGCGGGCCACCTGCACGTGCCGGGCCGCCGGCTCGTCAAAGGTGGATGCAACGACCTCGCCGTTGACGGACCTCTGCATGTCCGTGACCTCTTCAGGGCGTTCATCAATGAGAAGCACCATGAGTGCTACATCGGGGTGATTCTTGGTGATGCTGTTGGCAACACTCTGGAGCATCATGGTCTTGCCCGCCTTGGGCGGAGACACGATCATGCCCCTCTGGCCCTTTCCGATGGGAACAAGCAGGTCAAGCACCCTGCCAGTGAGGTTATCCGGCCCGGTCTCGAGCTTGAACTTCTCCATGGGGTACAACGGCGTCAGGTTGTCGAACGACACCCGGTGCTTGGCCGCATCAGGGTCCTCGTTGCTGATGGTCTCCAGCTTCAGTAAGGCAAAGTACCGCTCGTTATCCTTGGGCGGCCTGATCTGACCCCTCACCTCGTCGCCGTTTTTCAGGTTGAACCTGCGGATCTGCGACGGCGATACATAGATGTCATCAGGTCCGGGCAGGTAGCTGTAATCGGCAGATCGCAGGAAGCCAAACCCGTCAGGCAGGATCTCGAGGACGCCCTGACCGGATATGGTGACATCCTTTTCCGCCTGTGCCTGGAGTATAGCGAAGATAAGCTCCTGCTTGTTCATCGTGGCGGAACCCTCGATCTCAAGCGAATTTGCCGTCTCGAGGAGGTCCTTGGGGTCCATCTTTTTTAAATCTTCTAAGTGCATATAAAATCCTTTCGGCTTTTTGAGCTGATGTGGGGTGTTACTGTGTGAGGGCCCACGAAGCAGATTAATCGGTATGAAATGGACTAAATGAAACAATTTACAAAGTCAAGTGCAAAAGGGGCCTGATAGTGAGTTACCTCCGCGTGTAATTATTTGTATATAACTTTCAAGGCATTGATCTCCCGGGGGATGCCCTTCACCCTTATGCATCCCATGGGTTCGAAACCGCACTGCAGTTCGGCATGAGGAGGTATCACCTCGGTCGTGAGACTGCTGACGATGATATCACCTGGCGAGCTGATGGATTCGAGCCTCTGGGCAAGGTTCACCGGCTCTCCTATGACCGTGTAGTTCATCTGCTCGGCCGACCCTATGTTTCCTGCCACCACCAAGCCTGTGGAGATGCCGACACCTACCTCGATGGAAAAAAGGCCTTCTGTGACAAGCCTTTCCTCGAGCGCATTCACACCGCACTGGATATCCACGGCGCATTTGATGGCATTGACCGGGTCCATGTCGTTCTCATCCGGGATGCCGAAGACCGCCATGACCCCGTCTCCCAGGAATTTGTCGAGCATGCCTCCATGCTTGAAGATGACCGGGACAACGGTCTCGAAGAAACGGTTAAGCACTTCCACCACCTGCTCCACGGGATTGCTGTCCAGGAGGGTGGTGAACCCGTTAATATCGGCGAATACGACGGTCACGATCTTCCTCTGCCCGCCAAGACCCGTCATGCGGTCATCCGCCACCAGGTGTTCCGCCAGCCCCCGAGAGAAGTATCTGCTCAGATTCATCCTTTTCTTTTCAAGATTAAGGAGATCTTGATAGGTCCTCACGAGCGACGCGGTAATGGAGAGCTGGTCTGCAATAAGCTCGAAGAACCTGAGATCATTGGGGCCAAAGACGTCAGGCGTATTGTCCCTGAAATTGATGACTCCGATGCAGCGTCCTTCCGCAATTATGGGTACGCATGCCAGAGACCCTTCCTGGTTTGTACCTCTGTTGGAGAAGTTGGGGTCTTTGGTAACATCCGTAATATAGAAGGTCTTGCCCGTTTCCACGACCTTGCCTGCAACCCCTTCCCCCCTCTTGAGAAGGATGGGAGGCCTGTTGGGAGTATTCTTCATCAACGATGCGCTCACGACATGGAGTGTCTGGGTCTGTTCATCGATAAGCATGACTGAGATGCTGTGGATGCCTGTGGCCTGCTTGATGATATCGAGTTGTCGCAGGAACAGCTGGTTCCAATGGGAGAGACTTGTCCCCTTGAGGGCCTCTCCAAGCTCCTTGAGCAGGGAGAGCTCCGATATC
>DATKLV010000111.1:0-4239 GCA_035542255.1 Desulfomonilia bacterium
TGGTTGTATGAATATATCATATAGAATCTGCAATCGGACCCCTCACCCTATACCTCTCCCCATAAAGGATATGGGGAGAGGGTCTATACAGCTTGGGACCTCATTCCTATCCCATTTTATTGAATCCGAAATAAAGACCCCTCTCCCCTTGGGGAGAGGGACAGGGTGAGGGGTGATATGAAAGCAGGCATCAATGAACTCGTCCCCCGATGGATGAACAGCAAAGGACGAAAGGGGGTTTCAATGGATAAGAGTAATGACGAAGGGGCGCTGAACGTGGTCCTCGATGACACGTTCAAAAAGCTCGACAAGGCCCTTTCAGAGCACAAACCCGAGCTCAAGCCCGAGGAAGTGGGCATTGTAAACTATGTAGGGTCAGGCAGTGCCAGGGTTGTAGGCATGGACAGCGTGAAGGCCGAAGAGCTCGTCCGCTTCCCCGGTGATCTCTATGGGCTCGTGTTCAACGTCGACCCGGATGAGATCGGCATCATCATGCTCGATTCATCGGAACAGATCAGCGCCGGGGACGAAGTTCACAGGACCGGCAGGGTGCTCGATGTGCCGGTGGGTGACGCCCTTCTCGGCAGGGTGGTGGATGCCCTGGGCCGCCCGTTGGACAACCTTGGCGATATCGCATCTTCCGCACGCATGCCGGTGGAGCGGGAGGCCCCGCAGATCATGCACCGTGACCCGGTCACGGTCCCGCTCCAGACCGGGATCAAGGCCATCGACGCCCTGATACCCATCGGCAGGGGCCAGCGGGAGCTGATCCTGGGTGACCGCCAGACCGGCAAGACCGCCATCGCCCTGGATACCATCATCAACCAGCACGACAAGGATGTCATCTGCATCTACTGCGCCATCGGCAAGCAGTCTTCCGATGTTGCAAAAACCATAGCCTCGCTCAGGGAACAGAACGCGCTGAGGTACTCCATCGTGGTCGTGGCCGCCGGAGAGGAGCCACCCGGGCTCCAGTTCGTGGCCGCCTATGCAGCCACCTCCATGGGAGAGTACTTCATGGAGCACGGCAGGGATGTGCTGGTGATCTACGACGACCTGACCCGGCATGCACGGGCATACCGCGAGCTCTCGCTCCTGCTGCGCAGGCCCCCGGGCAGGGAGGCATTCCCCGGCGACATCTTCTATATCCATTCGCGCATGCTCGAGCGCTCGACCCACCTCAGGAAGGCCTATGGCGGGGGTTCGCTCACCGCACTGCCCATCATTGAGACGGAGGCGCAGGACATATCCTCGTACATCCCCACCAATCTCATCTCCATTACCGACGGGCAGATCTACCTTTCGCCCGGCCTGTTCCAGAAAGGGCTGCTGCCTGCCATCGACGTGGGGAAATCCGTGTCGCGGGTCGGGGGCAAAGCCCAGCTGCCTGCATACCGGGCAGTGGCCGGGGACCTCAGGATAGCCTATTCGCAGTTCGAGGAACTGGAGAGCTTCTCCCGTTTCGGCACACGCCTCGATGACGACACGCGCAAGCGTCTGGAGAGGGGATGGCGGGTCAGGGAGATCCTCAAACAACCGCAGCTCAAACCTATACGCGTTTCCGAGCAGATTGCAGCACTGCTGGCCGTGAACGGCGGTGCGTTTGACAGGGTCAAGATCAATGAGGTCAGCCAGGCCGAGCTGATCGTCCGGAAGGAGGTTACGGAGCGCTCGAACGACCTCTGCAAGAAGATCGAGACGGGAGAGAAGCTCTCCCTGGACAATTTCAACACCATCCTGAATGTCGCCAAGGCCGCTGTGGAGCCCATGGGAGAAAAAGCGGATGCAGACCATTGAGTCCTTAAGGAGAAAGATCAAGAGCACCCAGGACCTGCTCTCGGTGGTGAAGACCATGAAGGCCCTGGCTGCCGTGAGCATCCGCCAGTATCAGAGGGCAGTTGAATCCCTGGTGGACTATGACAAGACGGTTGAGAGGGGGCTCCAGATCATACTGCAGGCCCGGGAAGAGGGGCAGATAGCCCCCAGGCCGGCCCCCGTCACCAAGGTCGGAGCCATAGTGTTCGGCTCGGACCAGGGATTGTGCGGCCAGTTCAATGCACAGGTCACGGCCCATGCACTACAGGAGCTTGATGCACTCCACGTCACTCACGAAGGCCGGTATATCCTGACCGTGGGCGAGCGGGTAAAAGACCATATGGAACGATCCGAGGCGGACATCTATGACAATCTGCCCACACCCAGCTCGACTGCAGGGATAACGCCCATGGTCCAGGAGATCGTCATGATCCTGCAGGAATGGCATTTTGTCCTGCACATCCAGCACATCTACCTCTTCTACAATCACTACCTCTCGGGCGCCATCTTCAAGCCCCATACGCTGAGGCTCCTTCCCGTGGACCGTACCTGGCTCGAAGGCCTCAAGACGAGAAAGTGGGAGTCCAAGACCCTGCCGTTCTTCACCATGGACTGGGATGCGCTCTTCGCGGCACTCATCCGTGAGTACCTCTTCGTATCCATATACCGGTCCTTCACCGAGTCACTCGCGAGCGAGAATGCAAGCCGTCTTGCCGCCATGCAGAACGCCGAGAAGAACATCCAGGAACACCTGGAAGAGATCTTTGCCGACTACCACCGCCAGCGGCAGATGACCATCACGGAGGAGCTGCTGGACATCGTCTCGGGCTATGAAGCCATGAAGGGCGACACCAGGCTGGACAAAATGGCCGCAAACCCGTCTCCCGAGTAATAAAAGTTTTATCCTTATGATCTTCTTCGTGCTCGTCGTGTCATGAGTGTTTTCCTTCTGAACGAAGTGAAGAATCTTAGCGGGAGTGTCTTCGCGCTTTACCGTGCCTTTTTTCGCCCGTCTCCTGGTAGGCCATGAAGAACTGTTTGTAACGATCAGCGCCGAGGACGTTTCTCACCCCGAGCATGTATTGAAGCCGCGCGTGGTCGAGATCCCGCTTCACCGCTTCAACCTGGCCGAACTGGGTTTCAAGAGCTGTCCTGTCCACCGAGAAATCCTCGAGGATGAGATCCAGTCTCAGGTGCTCCTTTTTGAGAGATTCAGTCAAGGCCGACAGTGTGGCGTGGTTCTGAGCATACAGATTGTCCAGTGCATCTCTTTCGTTGCTCGTGAGCTTGAGCTCGGTGGCCAGCTTCTGTCGATGCCACCACTTGCCTGCGGGCATGTCCTTTGCGCAGACCTGTCCGGAAGCGAGGAGAAGGGCCGTGCACGCGAGCATTCCGAAGAGCACCTTTCTTGCCGAAGAATGTTCCGACCGGTAAACGTTCATATTCCCCCCTTTATGAGTTTTAAACGGTCTCGTGAGGAGTCCGGGTTGCCGCACCGTTTACAATGCCATTGGAGAAACAGGTAAAGGGAAGGATAGACTCAATACACATAAAGAAGATCTGTATATACAGGCTTTCATGCTCAACGGCAAGAATGAGGTTACACCACCTGTAGACAGGGGCGTCGCGCAGTATATTTACGGACGGGGGACTCCCTCGGGAAATCTGCAGAATATATTGTCCGTCATTTAATTTTCAGATACTATTGTATCCATGAATACGAGCAGAACGGCTATCTTGTTCGTCCTCATGATCGCCGCCGTATTCTTTCTGTCTCAACCTTCACCCAGGTCGGCACTTGCAGCCTCCACCGAGGCGGGAGAAAAGAATAAGACCGTAAAGATCGTAATCGATGCCGGCCATGGAGGCAAGGCCCCCGGTGCAGTGGGACCGAACGGCGAGAAGGAGAAGGATATCACGTTGGCACTCGCCAAGATGCTTGCTAAACGTCTGACTGAAGAAGGATATGATGTCTTGCTCACGCGTGAGGATGACACCTACATCCCCCTCCATGAACGGACCGCATTTGCGAACAGGAACAGGGCGGATCTCTTCGTCTCTATCCATGTGAACGCGAACGGTCATAAATCAAGAGGCGGGGTCGAGACATACTTTCTCAACCTCACCACCGATGCATCATCCATGAAGGTGGCGCAGAGGGAGAACGCCACGACTTCCGAGTCGCAGAAGGGCCTCAATCTCATCATCAAGGATCTCATGCTGAATGCCAAGATCAACGAATCATCAAGGTTTGCAACATATACCCAGACCGGAATCATGAAGGCCCTGAGAAAGACAGGTTATAACGGGAAGGACCATGGGGTGAAGCAGGCACCTTTCTCCGTACTGATGGGGGCGCAGATGCCGTCCATCTTGATTGAGACCGGATACCTCACCAATCCCGCCGACTGCACACTCCTCCGC
>DATKLV010000112.1:0-7857 GCA_035542255.1 Desulfomonilia bacterium
CTGCTGCACGATATGTACGCCGGTGTCGCCTATAACCTCTGCGAATTTCTCCTTAGGCCCTACCACGACAATATTTTCAATGAGATTGCAAGCTCTCAATGTTTCGACAATATGCCTGATTATCGGCCTGCCACCTATGTCGAGCAGTGCCTTGTTCTTCTTAAAGACCCTTCGGGCCGCCCTGCCGTCTCCTGCAACAACTACTGCATCAATACCCATGGCATTGTATGAACTTGAAAACAGTCCGGATGTCAAGTCAGACTAATAGAACAAGACAAATTCATAGACGTATTGGATAGGCACTCTCCTCAAAGAAAGTGTATTTACATCAACCTTTCTGATGGTATGACACGACTATGCAATCGGTTTCTAGAGAATCTATTTTTCAGGGCCTGACCGCCGCCACACCTATATGGATAGGATATGTTGCCGTTGGTGTCCCATTCGGGGTCTTGGCGGGTAAGGCAGGTATATCACCTTTCCAGATCGCCCTCATGTCAGTTATCGTCTTTGCCGGCAGTTCTCAGTTCATCGCGATTTCAATGATGGCTTCAGGGGCGGCCATGATCCCTATAATCATTACGACCTTTTTTGTTAACCTCAGGCACTTGCTTATGAGCACAACCCTGGCGCTCTACCTCCGAGGTATTTCTAAGGGTTTGTTAAGCCTGTTTGCCTACGGCATTACAGACGAGAGTTTTGCTGTAAACCTCACAAAATTTCTTCATGGTGAGTGGGATATTAAAAGGTCGCTCGTGGTAAATCACACGGCGAACGTCATATGGGTTGCAAGTACCATTGCCGGTGGTTATCTCGGAGAAATCATACCACAAGGAGCCTTTGGCATTGATTATGCGCTCACGGCCATGTTCATTGCCCTGTTGGTTTATCAGCTTAAAAACCGGCTTATCATTACTCTAGCAATTCTATCCGGATCTTTTTCACTGATCTTCTCCTTGTTGCTGCCGGGGGCCTGGAATATCGTCATTGCTTCCATGTCTGCCGCGTCATTGGGCGTTGTTATTCAGATAATTTTTCGGAGAAAGGAAATTCAAATCATCCCATGACATTTGAAAAATATATCATGTGCGTGCTCGGTATGGGCCTTGTCACCTACATACCTCGGTGGGCACCGCTGGTGTGGTTGTCCAACAAGGATATTCCTGCAATCATGCAGGAATGGCTGAGATTCATCCCTGCATGCATCCTCAGCGCACTGGTGGCGCAAGCAATCTTCCTCGATTCATCCACGGTAGGATTCCAACTCGTTCAGGCCCGTTTCCTTGCCGCGGTGCCGACTTTCATCTTCGCCCTCAAGACAAGATCGCTTGGTGGAACAGTCATTGCGGGGATGATACTCTACTGGGTCATAGGAAGGCTTATCTGACGCCCATTATCATCCCTCTCATAAGTCCCTTACGTTTAGGCATGAATAAAATCCACCATCGGCACTTGACATCTGAGAAGTCTTCAGCTATATCCGAGCCCTATTTATCGTGCTAAGGAGTAGTGCGCATGGGTACATTTCAAGCAAGAAAGGAAGAGGTAGCCAGGCAGTGGGTCCTGGTGGACGCCACGAACATGGTGCTCGGCAGGCTGGCCGTACAGGTTGCCTCCATCCTCAGGGGAAAGACCAAACCGGAATTCACCACCCATACCGATGTGGGTGATTTTGTCGTCATAATCAATGCCGACAAGGTCAGACTCACAGGCAACAAGCTGGAGCAGAAGACATACTACCACCACAGCGGGTACATGGGCGGCATCAAGAGCGCAACCATGAAAGAGATCTTCAATAAGAAGCCCGAGGATGTCATCAGGCATGCGGTGAAGGGGATGCTCCCCAAGAACTCTCTTGGCAGGTCCATGTTGAAGAAGCTCAAAGTCTATACCGGGGAGAACCATCCGCACGAGGCTCAGAAGCCTCAGCTATTAAGTAATTAAGAGGGATTGGTATGGCAGAGAAGAAATACGCCACTGGACGCAGGAAGAACGCAACCGCACGGGTATGGCTGTCCCCGGGCACCGGAGAGATGACGGTAAACGGCAGACCCATGAACGAATACTTTTCACGGGAAACACTGCAGATATCGGCAAAACAACCTTTTGATATCACCGAGACCAAAGGGCAGTTCGATATCTACGCCACTGTCAGCGGCGGCGGCATATCAGGCCAGGCCGGTGCATTGCGCCACGGTATTTCAAGGGCGCTTGCATCTTTCGACGTCGAAAAGTTCAGATCAAAGCTGAAGGCCGCCGGGTTCCTCACCAGGGATCCCCGTATGGTGGAGCGGAAGAAATACGGCCTCCATAAGGCACGCAAGAGACCTCAGTTCTCCAAGAGGTAGCACTTCATTGACGATCTCCATTGGGATCCTGGGAGCCACCGGGTATACCGGTGCCGAGCTCATCAGGTTGTTGCACTCGCACCCTGAGGCAAGGATTACCTATTGTTCATCACGCCAGTACAACGGTAAACCCATCTCCGATGTCCTCGAATTTCTTAAAGGCTCAGTGGATATCGGTCTTGAGGACTTTAACGTCTCATCCATTAAGCACAGATGCGATGTTGTTTTCAGCTGCCTTCCCCACGGGGTGAGCATGGGCTTCATTGCCCGGATCATCGATTCGATAAAGGTGATCGACCTGAGCGCGGATACCCGCATCCATGATCCCAGGGTGTACCGTGAATGGTATCAGGAGCATACGAACCCTGAACTACTCAGTGAAGCAGTGTATGGTCTCAGTGAGGTATATCCCGATGAAATAAGGAACGCCAGACTCGTGGCAAATCCCGGCTGTTACCCCACCAGTGTGTTACTCCCCCTCATACCATTGCTGAAGGCCGGCATCATATCGACACAAGACATCATCGCAGACAGCAAAAGCGGTGTCTCCGGTGCGGGAAGGGGTTTGAGCCTGAAAACCCACATCTGTGAGGCAGGAGAATCGTTCTCATCCTATAAAATCGGGCGGTCTCACAGGCACATCCCTGAGATGGAGCAGGAGTTAAGCAAAGCGGCAGGGACAAACGTTACCATCGAGTTCACCCCGCACCTCATCCCCATCACCCGGGGCATGCTCTCCACCATATACGTGGATACCGCAGCCGCAGAAGAAGAGCTTAAGCAATGCATCTACAGCTACTATGCCGGCTCAAGATTTGTCAAACTCATCAACAGCCTGCCTTCCACCAAGGACGTCCGCGGAACCAACCGATGTCTCATGACCCTTGTAAAAAACAAGACATCAGAAAGGGCAACCATTATAAGCGTCATCGACAACCTAACCAAGGGTGCATCAGGCCAGGCTGTACAGAATATGAACCTTATGTTCGGGCTTGACGAGGCAGCCGGACTTGACTATGTCCCTGTGTTTCCTTAATTTTACTTTATATCCCATGCTTCACGTTCCTGGTGATTCCTGTGATAAGGAGGCATACCGTGGCAGGTTTCGTCCGCAGACCGGTCATTGCAGGTAGCTGGTATCCTGGCAACCCTGATGCACTTAAGAAAGATATCCACAGATATCTGAAAGATGCATCCATTCCGGTTATCCCCCAAAAACCGGCCGCAATAATTACACCCCATGCCGGATATATGTATTCCGGTCCAGTAGCCGCTTATGCATACAAGTCCCTCACCGGGTTTGACTATTCAACAGTCGTGGTCATAAGCCCTTCCCACCGGGCATACTTCCCTTTCATATCAATTTGGCCCAAGGGTTCCTATGAGACACCTCTCGGCATGATCGATGTAGATGAAAACCTCTGTGAGAAGCTCCTCAAGTCCGGAGACATCCAAGATGATACAGGTCCGCATACAGCAGAGCATGCCCTTGAGATACAGCTCCCCTTCCTTCAAACCGTGCTCAACCCGTTTAAGCTATGCCCGCTCATCATGGGAAGGCAAGATCTGTCGCTGTGTGAAAGCCTTGCGGAATCACTGCATGGCAGCGTAAAAGACCCTGACAACACCCTCATTGTCGCAAGCTCAGACCTCTCCCACTTTCATTCCTCAAACAAGGCGGAGATGATGGATAGTAAGGTGGCCGAGCGCATAGAGACATTCGACATATCGGGACTGAGCTTGGACCTTGAAAGGGCCTACAGTGAGGCATGCGGGGGCGGGCCCATCCTTACTGCATTGCTTTACGGAAAGAAATCCTCCAAAACTAACGCCAAGGTTCTGAAATATGCCCACTCGGGCCACATCACGGGCGACAATTCCTCGGTGGTTGGTTATCTCTCTGCTGTCGTTTATTGAAATCCAAGGAGATCATCTCCATGCTGAAAAAAACCATCGTCTATGCTTCGGTGACTATTGCCGCACTGATCATATTTGATATCGCCCTCTATTTTGTTTACCCGGATGTTTCGGCACTCAAGAAAGAAAATCCAGGGAAGACCGGATTTATGGAATACCGGGAAAGAGAGTGGGCGATCAAAGGAGTCCGGAAAACGATAACCCAGAAATGGGTAACGCTGAGGAGGATATCCCCTTACCTCATCAAGGCAGTCATCATCGCAGAAGATGATAAGTTCTGGAGACACGAAGGGTTTGATTTCGAAGCCATGCAGCAGGCCTTGGAGAAAGACATCGAAAAAAGACAGTTCAAGGCCGGGGGCTCAACCATCAGCCAGCAGCTTGCCAAGAACCTCTACCTCTCACCATCGAAGAACCCCATACGAAAGATAAAAGAGGCCATCATAACCTGGCGGATGGAGAGGGCTCTGTCAAAAAGGAGGATCGTTGAGCTTTATCTCAATGTGGCTGAGTGGGGGGACGGCATATTCGGCATCGAGGCAGCGGCAAGACACTATTATGGGAAACGCGCATCAGGTCTGGATCCGGAAGAGGCGGCAAGACTCGCCGCAGTACTGCCCAACCCGCGAAGATTCATTGCGAACGGAAATTCAAAATATGTTCAGAACCGCTCTGCAAGGATATATCAGATCATGGTTGCCCGTGGCATCGTGATACCTGAGTTTGAAGAGGTTATGGCAGAGCCTGAAGAGAATACCAAGGATATTGCAGCAGAAACTCCATCCAGTAAAGCGACGACAGGAGGCATAACTCCTCCTTCCGGAGAAGAGGCACAAAATAAATCAAGTGAGGGATCAAACCTGAAGATGGAGAATCAGACCCCTCCAGCTGCTGCAGCCCCTGAGTCTGGTAATGTCAACAGCACTGCCCCTGTACAGGGTGGTGGAATGGGGACTGAGGGGGCCAACTAAATACCTATCTGGGTTTACCGGAACCCTGAAGTCAATATTGTCTAACTTATTACTATTACTGTATAAAGCGGTCATGAATACCTGGTAAAAATGATCATTCCCGTTCAAAGGAGATGTTATACTTCTCAAGCTTCCTTTCAAATGTCGGCCGGGAGATCCCAAGCAAATCACATATTTCCCCTTTATTGAGTTTCGTATCTTTTATAACTTTCCTTATATGTAGTTCTTCGATTTCATCGAGGGTAAGAAATCTTCCCGAAGTGTCATGGTGGATATCAAACCCCTGTTCCCATGTTTGAGCATGCAGGTGTATCACATTCAAGTCAGGGAAGTCGGACCTGATGAGGACCTGTCCCTTAGAGACAACTGCTGCCCGGACGAGCAGGTTTTCAAGCTCCCGTATGTTTCCCGGCCAGCTGTATTGTCTGAATATCTCGATCATCTCGTCTGACACCCCCACAATATGTTTGTGGAGATCTATGTTTATCTTCGCCAGGAGATGGTCGATGAGCGGTTTCAGGTCTTCTTTGCGCTCCCTCAACGGCGGGATATTGATGGTGACGATATTCAGCCTGTAGTAAAGGTCATCCCTGAACTGTCCTTCTTTAATCATGGACCTGAGATCTTTGTTGGTTGCTGCAATGATCCTGGCATTCACCTTAATCCGGTCTTTGCCGCCTACGCGCTCAAACTCTCTTTCCTGAAGGACCCGAAGCAGCTTTGCCTGCAGATTCAAAGACATCTCGCTGATTTCATCCAGGAACACCGTGCCATACCGGGCAAGCTCGAACTTACCAGGTTTGCGGTTGACGGCACCGGTGAACGAACCTTTTTCATGGCCGAACAGCTCGGATTCGAGCAGGGTCTCCACAATGGCTGAGCAATTGATCGCTATATAAGGCTCATCAGCGGAAGTATTGTTGTGAATGACTTTTGCGATCAGTTCCTTACCGGTACCGCTTTCGCCCAGGATAAGCACAGGAGTCCTGCTCTGTGAGACAACGCCGATCGTCTTGAAAATCTCTCTCATCTGGGGCCCTTCACCGATGATGTCTCCGACTTTGTAGTCTCTGCTGGACTCCACGAGGAGTCCTTTTATCTTCTTCTCCATCTCGAGTGCATGAATTGCCTTCTTTATTGCAATATCAAGCTCGTTGACATCGACGGGCTTGTGGATATAATCGAACGCCCCTTCTTTCATAGCCCTTATGGTTGATTCCATATCATGGTGTGCAGTTATCATGATGACCTTCACATTCTCATCTTCATCCCTGAGTTCTTCGAGTATGGTGAAGCCGTTCACGTCAGGGAGCCTGATATCGAGGATGACCACATCCGGCGACTTCTGGGTATACATATTGAGTCCGTCCGTACCGGTAGGGGCCAGGAAGACATCATAACCCTCTTCGGTCAGATAAAGATCAAGTGTCTCCCGGATGGAGCTATCATCATCAATGACAAGTATCTTTGACATACAGCCATCCCTTTCTACGCTTTTTCTCTACTGGAGAATACTTGCCGATCTTAGAATGGATTATCATGTAACACTACCCGGAAGGGTGATGACGAACTGAGTCCCTTCGCCTTTCCTGCTCTTAACCTCTATCTCCCCATCATGCTGTTCGATGATCTTCTTTACCTGGGTAAGACCAAGGCCTGTTCCATAGCTCTTCTTGGTGAAAAAGGGATTATACAGATAGGGAAGATCTTCTTCATCGATGCCGCATCCATTGTCTCTGATTTCTATCACAAGGTTGTAATCCTCATTCTTTAGGGAGATTTCGAGTTTCCCATGCTGTTCCATTGCATCCACGGCATTCTGGAAAATATTTATCAGTGCCTGGGTGATCATCTGATGATCCACAAGAACCGTTCCAATACCATCCGCATATATCTTGTGAACTTCAATATCCTTATCCTTGATGGACTTCTCAACCATTGCAAGGGAACCTTCAATAATCGACCTCATATCGGAAGGTTCCTTATGCGGGTCAGAGGGTTTTGCATAGATGAGCACATCGCTGACCAGCTTCTCGAGGTGTTCAACCTCCCTTTGGGCAATCTTGAATCGTTTAAGGTCATTGCCTGAAGGTTCCATACGTTTTTCAAGGATCTGCAGACTCATCTTTATCGATGAAAGAGGGTTTCTCACCTCGTGGGCGATACCGGCTGATAATTGACCAATCGCTGCAAGCTTCTGGCTCTCGTAATATTTCTTTTCTAGTTCTTTCATTTCAGTAATATCCCGCTCCACCAGAACGAACCTGTCAGTACCCTTTACCGGGCTGGGCGTCATCAAAAGATATTTTTTGGCACCTTTGCTTGATATCATCTCAAGTTCGTATGGCTTGTATATACCCCTCTTTGCATCCTCCCATTTGGAGATGGCATAATCTTTATGCTCGGGGGCCACATATTCGGTGAAGTGTTTTCCTGTTGGATTATACATACCCATTCGTATCTGTCTGCTGGCATAGTTGATGATGCCGTCCTTGTTCAGTTCATAAATTTTGTCGGGCAGGCTGTTCAGAATGCTCTGGAGATAACTGTAGAGCTCTTCCACCTCTTTCCTGAGCCTGATATTCTCATCAAGCTCGTTCTGAAGGGTCTCTGCATATTCC
>DATKLV010000113.1:0-2442 GCA_035542255.1 Desulfomonilia bacterium
TGTCGATGTAGGGCAGATCATAGAAGGTGATGACGAACGACGGGGCCTTGAATGCCTGATCCGATGACTTGCTTCTGGTATACTCGATGGAAATGTCCACCATGCCGTCGGAGACGGCATTGGGCCTGATCTCCACCGGTATCTTGGCCCCATTCCCGTTTGCGGATGATTCATCCTTTATTACCTGAATATTGCCGTCCTTATCCTGCAGGAGGACAAGCCCCTGCACCACGCTACCCGGCAGGGATGCCAGGGCATTGAGCTGCTTGACCGACAGGTTCCTGCCGACCCTCCGCAGCTCGGCGCGCATGGCGAAGTCGTCTCCCCGCTGCTTCCCGGAATAGTTTTTATCATCGTAGATCTTCCTGGTGAGCTCGCTGTCGAGATCCTCGAAGAGAGGTTTTATGTCAACCGTGTCGAAGTTGCGCGACAGCAGGTCCAGGAACATGACCTGCTGTTTTATGGTGTGTACATCATCGGGATTGGCGCTTTGAGACCCGAATCCCTTGGCGAACATGGCGTTGATGAGCATCTCGAACATCTTGGCCCTGATCGTGTTGTCGGAGCTCTCACGCTCCGTCATTATGTTCGTGTATACTTGCCTCATCTCGGATGCCTTGTTGAGCTGGGCCTGCTGCATGTTGTACCAACCGCCCATAACCGCCACCACGGCGGCAAGGAATGCAGGACCCAGGGACTTCAGGATGTCCCATATGTCCTTCTTCTCATGTATCTCTTCCGCCTGTGTCTCGTCCGCATGCTTTGCTTTAAAAATATCCATAGAGCCTCTGCGCTGTTACTTCATCGAGAAGTCGTGCCTGGTCTCGCCGGGACCCACGAAGATCTTCCACTCGTTCTTGTCACCCACGACCACGACATACGACCCAGGCTTGATGTCCTTGAACGCATAGGAGCCGTCTTTGCCTGAGGTGACGGGCGCACCCACGGGCGCACCGTTCGCATCCTTGAGCACGACCTTGATCACCACAGGCTTGCCGTTCTTATCCGTGACTATGCCGTGAAGGTCTGCTGCATGGAGGAGCGAGAAACCGGCAATACCCATTATGACCATGATCAGGACTAATACCTTTTTCATCTCATCATCTCCTTTTCCTTGTGTCACAGGATATATCATCCATCATGGCTATTGTAACATGTTTAAAGATGAATAATAAGGGCTCAGGGGCAAACAAGGTGCAGGGAACTCTGTGAGGTGACCCGTATGGGGCCATAATCCTTGCCCATAGGCATGCCCCATGGTAATCTATGGCAGACTTGGATCAATATACTCCCGGTGAGGCCTTTTGCATGCACATCAGCAAGATCACATTCCATCCTGACAGCTACCCGACGAGGGACACCTACCCTTTCGATCTCCAGGTCTTTCATTCGACTTCCCCCCTGGCTTTCGAGACGAACATCACCTTCTTCATCGGCGAGAACGGCTCGGGCAAATCCACCCTGCTCAAGGCGATAGCCAGGAGAAGCGGCATACATATCTGGGAGGAAGACCGGGGCCGCTACGGCAAAAATCCCTATGAAGAAGACCTCTTCAAGTACATCGATGTTGCCTGGACAGATAGTAAGAAACCCGGGGCGTTCTTCTCTTCGGAGCGATACCAGCACCTCGCCAAGATCATCGACGAGTGGGCCATATCCGACCCCGATCTTCTGGACTACTTCGGCGGCAAATCCCTCATGTCGCAGTCGCACGGCGAGTCGTTCATGTCGTTTTTCAGGTCGCGATACAAGATCGAAGGCCTCTACTTCATGGATGAACCCGAGACTGCCCTCTCGCCCCGCAGGCAGATCGAGTTCATGCAGCTGCTCACGAGCCAGAGCCGGGACGGCCATGCCCAGTTCATCATCGCCACCCACTCCCCCATCCTCTTGAGCTGCCCAGGCGCCAGGATCATATCCTTTGATCAACAGGCTTTGCATGCTGTTGACTATGAAGATACTGATTACTATCTCATCTACCGGGATTTTCTGCTCCACCGGGAGAGATACCAGGAGGAGTCTCATGGCCATGGAAAACCGTGATATAATGACCTTTGCGAGAAACCGGCTCAGTGATAACTGGGGTGTCCCTGTTGCAACCTTTCTCGTTTACCTGGTGATAACCTTCGGCCTGGGTTCCATACCCGTCATAGGCTGGATAGGCGGTTTTATAATCGCAGGTCCGCTCCTGGTGGGCCTGCATCGCTTTTCCCTGGCTATCGCACGAAATAAGGAAACAAGAACAGGGCAGCTCTTCGACGCCTTTCCCTTCTTTGCAAACGGCCTGGTCGCCTACATCCTGGTCGTGGTCTTCACCTGTCTCTGGACCCTCTTGCTCGTTGTACCGGGCATCATGGCCGCCATGTCGTACTCAATGACCTTCTTCATCCTTGCAGATAACATGCAGCTCGACGGACAGGAAGCGATCCGCAGGAGCAAGGA
>DATKLV010000114.1:0-2561 GCA_035542255.1 Desulfomonilia bacterium
TCAGCGGTGAGCAACATCACCAAGTGCGCCCAGAAGGCAGGGCTCGGCCTGCAGGACATAGTCCTCCAGCAGATCGCTTCCGCTGCAGCCATCCTGACAACTGACGAGATGCAGCTCGGGGTGATCCTCATGGACATTGGCGGAGGAACCACCGACATCGCGGTTTTCAATGACGGGGCTATCAGACATACGAGCGTTCTGGCTCTGGGCGGCGACAATATCACCAATGATATCGCCGTGGGTCTGAGGGCACCAATTGCAGAGGCGGAACGCCTCAAGATCAAGTACGGTCATGCAATCTCGGCCAGGGTGTCGTCCGACGAGCAGATCGAAGTGCCCTCCATCGGTGGAGATACTGTAAACATGGTACCCCGAAGGGTTTTGGCGGAAATCATCGAATCCAGGGTGGAAGAACTGTTCAAACTCGCATATAATGAAATCAGAAATACCGGGTTGTCGGAGATGATGTCGGCCGGTCTTGTGCTCACCGGCGGCGCAAGTTCTTTGGAAGGTGTAGCCGAGCTTGCGGAGAGCATTATGCATATGCCCGTACGGGTCGGGCTGCCGAGGGGGGTAAAGGGGCTCATTGAACTCGTGAACAGCCCGGCATACGCGACGGCTGTAGGCCTTTGCGTATATGAAGCGGGGAAACCGACGTACAGCTTCAAACCGAAGGGCACCAATATCTTCGAGAGGGTTCTGGAGAGAATGATCAGTTGGTTCAAGGAAGTCTTTTAGCTGCAGGAGGTGCTTATGTTTGAATTGGAAAAACTGGAGAGCGTGGGGGCGCAGATCAAGGTCATCGGCATAGGAGGATGCGGCTGCAATGCCGTAAATAACATGATCAACGCCAAGCTTAAAGGCGTTGAGTTCCTTTCATGCAATACCGATATACAAACCTTGAAATCCTCCTTATCCTCGAGCCGTGTACAGATCGGAACCAAGCTTACCAGGGGCCTGGGAGCCGGGGGAAACCCCGAGACAGGCAGGAGCGCAGCCTTGGAGAGTGAGAAAGAGCTAAGATCGGCCCTTGAAGATGCCGACATGGTGTTCATAACCGCCGGCATGGGAGGCGGGACGGGCACCGGCGCTTCACCTGTGGTGGCACAGATTGCCAAGGATATGGGCATTCTCACGGTTGCCGTGGTAACCAAGCCCTTCCCCTTTGAAGGAAAACGAAAGATGACCCAGGCCGAGGTAGGGGAAAAGGAGCTCACCGAGAATGTGGATGCTCTCATCATCATACCCAACAACCGGCTGCTGAGCATGGCAGGCAAGAACGTGCCCCTTCTCGATGCCTTCAGGATGGCGGATGAAATCCTCATCAACGCGGTCAAAGGTATATCGGACCTTATCAACAACACAGGCCTTGTCAACGTTGACTTCAACGATGTGAGGGCGGTCATGGTAGAAAAAGGCAAGGCGCTCATGGGTATCGGATGCGGATCGGGCGAGAACAGGGCAGCCACTGCAGCCCAGGCCGCCATATCCTCACCTCTGCTTGAGGACATGGACATCCATGGAGCCAAAGGCCTGCTCATCAATATAACCAGCTCACCCAACATCACGATGAACGAGATCCACGAGGCATCCTCGCTGATCCAGTCTGCAGCCCATGACGACGCCAATATCATCTGGGGCGTCGTGATCGATGAGACCATGACCGACCAGATGGCCATCACCGTAGTGGCCACAGGTTTCGCCAACAAACCCATTGTACTCTCCTCCGGCGTTGACAAGGGGAAACACCAGCAGCAGCACCAATCCACAGCGAAAGACCCGCACAACTCCTCAGTCATCGACTATAACAAGCCTGCCTTCATGAGAAGAAAAGAGCAGAAGGAAGAAAAGGAAAAAGAGGTTATCAAGCTAGGCATGGTCGTGGATGAGAGCGTGCTGGATCAGGATCTGTATAACGTGCCTACATTTCTGCGGAAGAAGGCTGATTAGGGAGGAACATGCGCCCCACACGGGTGGAGATCGACCTTTCAGCCATAAAACATAACATCGAGCTTATCAGGGCCCGTACCAAAGGCCGTGTCATGATGGCCATAAAGGCCGATGCCTATGGACACGGCGCCAAAACAGTGGGCCGCTTCGTCCAGGAAAGATCTTTGGTGGACATGCTGGGTGTAAGCTGTATCGAGGAAGGCATCCAGCTCAGGGAGGCAGGCGTCAGACTGCCAATCCTTAATTTCGGGCTGATAACCCCTTCCCAGGACGACATAGAAGCGGTTTTCTCTCATGATCTGACTCCCACCCTTGTGGACATATCAACGGCTGAGGTGCTTGTCCAGGGTGCACGCCGGTGGAACCGCACGATAGGGGTACATGTAAAGACCGATACGGGCATGGGCAGGCTTGGACTGACCCCTGAGAAGACGCTTAAAGTCATCGAGCATATATCGTCCCTAAGAGAGATCACTATCTCAGGAATCTACACCCATTTTCCTGTCTCCGATGTACCCGGCAGCAAGTTCACCGAATCCCAGATCCGACGGTTCATCGAGTTCTCCAACAGGCTCGCCACCATGAAGATCAATGTGGGGCTTCGTCACTGT
>DATKLV010000115.1:0-3144 GCA_035542255.1 Desulfomonilia bacterium
ACAATTCAGCAGGCATTGACGGCCCCCTCACCCCGGCCCTCTCCCCCTGAAGGTGGAGAGGGGGGTAACTGATAGAGATATGGAAAAAGAGACAATTCAGCAGAGGTGGTGCAATCATGAAATACCTTTCCATATACGCAGGCACCAAGGCGACAGGCATCATCGCCGAACAGGGTCTCAAACCGGACATGGTGGAGGTTGTGGCCGGAGCGGCAGGCGGACCCAAGTGGCTCGTGCTGTGCGGGCTCGACCGTGCGATCTTCGGATCGTGGCTCATGGAGCGCAAAACTCCGGTGCACCTTGTGGGATCGTCCGTGGGATCATGGCGTTTCGCAGCGCTTGCCCAGGGCATGGATGCCTACGAGAGATTCCTTGATGCCTATTTCCGCCAGACTTATGCAACCGTGCCGACCGCACGGATGGTCAGTGATGAAATCGGAAAGATCCTGGATGCATACCTCGATGAACAGGGCATCGGGAGGGCACTCAATCATCCGCATGCAAGGCTCAGTATCATGGCAACCAGGTGTTCCTGGCCGGGGTCTGAGGAGAGGAAATACCTTGTCCTCCTTTCCATGATCATTGCCGGGCTCCTCAACCTTGTGGACCGGCGTCTCCTGGGGCTCTCTTTCTCCCGGACACTCTTTTATGACGCAAGGGACCTGCCCCCCTTTTTTCCCATGAGCGGGTTCCCCATCCGGCAGGTGAAACTGACGCGGGACAATGTGAGACAGGCTGTATTGGCATCGGGCTCCATGCCCGTCATCATGGAAGGCATCAGAAACATCCCGGGTGCTCAGCCCGGCATGTACCGGGATGCAGGCATCCTCGACTATCATCTCGGCATACCCTTCAACAGCACAGGGCTTGTTCTCTACCCCCATTATGCGGACCGTATCACACCGGGATGGTTCGACAAGCTTCTCTTCTGGAGAAGGCCGGACGGGAAGGACCTCGAGAAGGTCGTGCTGCTCTGCCCTTCCAAGGGATTCGTGGACAGGCTTCCGGGCGGGAAGATACCTTCCCGGGAGGATTTCAGGCAGTTCTGGAAACATGACGCGGAACGCATAGCGTTCTGGAATCGGGTCGTCTCTGCAAGCGCGGTCATGGGCGACGAATTCCTGGAAGCCCTTGAGAAGGGCACGATCCACGAGCATATAAGGCCGATTGAAGAATTGTAGGAGCGGCTTCAGCCGCGACCCCATTCCATGCTTTTGATATGCCCGTTTGTATGATAAACATATGATGATCCAGTCATGTGAACCGCAGCTTTGATGTCATGATTTCAAAGAGGAGGGTATATGCCCGAGAAACGTTACATCATCGCCATCGATTCCGGGACCCAGAGTATCAGGTCGGTTCTCTTCGACAGGGAGGGTAACGAGCTTGCCATCGAGCAGAGGACTTTCGAACCCTATTTCTCCCTGCAACCGGGCTGGGCGGAGCAGAGCACTGAGGATTACTGGAGCAAGCTCTGCACGGTGACCAATGCACTCATGAAGAAGATCTCCATCGATCTCACGCAGATTGCAGGCATAGGTATCACCACCCAGCGCGGTACGGTCATCCCCATGGACAAAGACGGCAACGCTTTGCGCCCCGCCATCATCTGGCTTGATCAACGCACCGTGGCCGATCCGCCCCCTCTGGGCGCCCTCGGGTCCATGCTCTTCACAATAGGCGGCCTGGCGCAAGGCAATCCCGGTCTGCTTGAGGCCATGAGATACGCCCAGAAGCACTCCATCTTCCTGTGGATCAAGCACAACGAGCCGGAGATCTATAGGGAGACCTTCAAGTTCGTCCAGGCCTCGGGCTTTTTCGTGAACAAGCTTACCGGCGAGTTTCATGATTCCTCGGGCATGGTGACGGGGATCTGGCCTTTCGAATACAACAAGCTCAGGTGGCATCCCCTGAACATCGCCTATACAACGCTGGGCATGGCAAAGGAGCATTGCGTCGAGCTGTTCAGGCCCGACCAGGTCCTCGGGCGGATCACAAAGAAGGCCTCGGAAGAGACGGGGCTGCCCGCAGGGCTGCCCGTGGTCGTGGGGGCCGGGGACAAGCAGAGCGAGCTTCTGGGCGCAGGGGCCATCGAGCCGTCCATTGCGGAGATCAGCTTCGGGACAGCCACTGCCATGCATATCCTTACGAAGAAATACATCGCGGAGAGGCACCTCAAGTTCTTCACCTGGCCCTCCGCCTTCCCCAATGCATGGGACATCGAGATGTTCATCCACCGAGGCTTCTGGATGGTGACCTGGTTCAAGCAGGAGTTCGGGGCCCGGGAGGCTGTGGAGGCGCAGAAGCGGGGCGTCGCGCCCGAGGTGATCTTCGACGAGGTCATCCGGTCCATACCGCCGGGCTCCATGGGCCTGGTCCTCCAGCCCTACTGGTCGCCCATGGTCTACAGCAAGTTCGCCAAGGGGTCCATGATCGGCTTCGGCGCCGTGCACACCCGCGCGCATATCTACCGGGCCATCCTCGAAGGCATCGGGTTCGAGCTCAGGCGGCTCTCAGAGACGGTACAGGGCCGGGTTGGAGTGAAGTTCAAGGAGATCAGGGTAGGGGGAGGCGGCTCCAAGAGCGATACCGCGGTGCAGATCGCCGCCGACATGTTCGGCCTGCCCGTGAGCCGCATGGCCACTTCCGAGATCTCGGCCCTCGGTGCCGCCATCGATGCTTCCGTCGCGACGGGGATGCATGCCACCATCGAGGATGCCGTGAAGTCCATGGTGAGAAAGGGCAGGACCTTTGAGCCGAACCCGGAAAGCGTGAAGATTTACAACAATCTCTACCATGATGTGTACAAAAAGCTGTACACAGTCCTGGAGCCGGTGAACAGGCGGATTGCCCAGATCACGGGATATCCGGAGGTGGATTAACTCGATCAGGTCCACAGAAGTGGTCTTGAAAAAGAAATAGCGTTATTCCTGATAAATAGAGATGTGCGTATATGGCGATAGTAAACGGGCAATTGCCTATATGTGTTTTTGAGTGTCATTAACATGACTGAGATTCTTCGCCGCCCTTCGCTGACCCTTCGTTTCACTCAGGGATCCGGCTCAGGGCTTCGGCTCAGAATGACAGTAATAATGAGCTAAAGTGTCATCCTGAGCGCAGCGAAGGATCTCGTGGGAGAGATTA
>DATKLV010000116.1:0-7576 GCA_035542255.1 Desulfomonilia bacterium
ATGGCTTCGTGAAAGTGTTCAAGTCCAAGGAGCTTCCTGACGATATGACTGTAGTAACCCTTAAACTGGAAAGACCATGGATCTGTGCCGTACTTAAGGAGGCTGGGCTCGTGGCTGGCACGTCGGAGGCCAGGCGGATGATCTCTCAGGGCGCTGTTCATATCGGCGATGAAAAGATCTCTGACAGCGAATACGTGCTAACAAAGGGCAGTCATATAATCAAGGTAGGCAAACGAAGGTTTGCGAAGGTGGAAATCACCTGAAGGGGGGCTTATGAGGAAGATTGGGGCAATTATTGTTGTATTGTTTGCATCGGTCTTTCCTGCGTGTTCCCATATGGACAGCTACACTGAGCTGTGTAAGACCTGTCCCGATGCTGATATAAGGCTGCAGAGCTGCACCAAGGTTATTGAGTCGGGGCAGGTTTCCGGAGCGTATCTTGCTGAGACCTATGTCCGCCGAGGCATTATCAACGAGGGCAAGATGGAGTACGACCCGGCTGTCAGGGATTTTAACCAGGCCATCCTGCTGGACCCCTATATCTTCGAGGCATTCTACCACCGCGGATACCTCTTCGAGAAGAAGGGCGATCACGAACAGGCGATCAGGGACTTCAACCAGGCGATCAAATTGAACCCGGGCTATGTCTATGCATACATCAGCCGCGGCGTGGCCTACCGCGGCAAGGGTGAATACGACCGGGCGATCCAGGAATTCAACAAGGCCATCGAGATGAATCCCTATATCTTTGAGACATTCTACAGCCGGGGCTTTACGTATGAGATGATGGGCCAGCACGACAAGGCATTGGAAGATTTCGACCAGGCTGTAGGGCTGGACACAAACAATTTGATCGTTCACTATAACCGTGGCAATGAATACTATAGAATGGGCGATTTCGACTGGGCGGTAAGGGATTACGATAAGGCCATTAAGTTGAATCCTGCCTATGCCAATACCTACAACAACCGCGGTAATGCGTATCGCAGCATGGGACAGTACGAACGGGCGATTCAGGACTATGACCAGGCCATCCAGTTGAACCCTAATAATTCGATCCAGTTCAGAAACCGGGGCGCAGCGCGATTCTTTTTGGGGCAGTACCCTGCAGCCGAGCAGGATTTTGCCGTGGCGCGGAGCCTGAACCCCAACGACCCGTACGGTGTGATCTGGGAGTACCTGGCGCAGACAAGGGCTCACCTGGGGGCTTCCATTGCTCTGTCCGATAATGCAGGGCATCCGAATCCGACGGTCTGGCCGGGTCAGGTGATCAGCCTCTTCAAAGGCACCATTACTAAAGAGGGTCTTCTATCCTCGGCACAGAGCAAGGACCCGGTAAAAAACAGGGAGCAGCATTGCGAGGCCTATTTCTACCTGGGCGAGCAGGCATTGAGGCAAGGCAAGACCGATGAGGCGAGATCCCTCTTCAAGCAGGCTGAAGAAACCGGTGTCGTGAACTTCATTGAATACAGCGGGGCCCAGGTGGAACTGAAACAGTTGACACAGAAGTTGACACAGAAATAATCTGTTCAAGACCCGATGGATATCCCGGGTAAATAAACGGGGCGACACCGGCACTTGGGCATTATTCTCGGCACTCGTTCCAGGCTCATCTTGTGTCTTTGGGAAAGGAAGGATATCCCTCCGATCACAGTGCCAATACTTGCCAAGTTACGCCTGCATGCTGCACCCGGTTATCCCCAGTGATACCGGGCCCGCACTTGAATGTCGCCCCGTACTGGTATAATAGCGGTGTTCCGTTCCGTGTCAAGTAACGATGTCGATATGCGTCTTGCTGCATCCTGCAGCGTATATCATATCATTTATAAAAATACACCTGTTGCTGACCTGATCAACTGACCCCCCGAATCATCAACGCGAAGCGAACCCCGGCATCCGGCCCTCTACAGAACCAGAGACGCACCTGAGTGGTCAGCTTCAACGATATGGTTACAAGGCCCGCTTTGGACTGGGTGGCTTCGGCGTCAATCGGTCGAAGCTTAGTGCCGGCCTACTTATAGGCACCCGCAAAGTCAAGGACACACATAGCCCTGTAGGCCGGTTGAAGGCCAACGGCAACCCCGACGAAGTTGAAAGCCGGATCTGGCAGGTTCTCTCTATGGCCACGCGACGGAACCCCGTCGTCGATAAGAAATGATGTTACTATGCTGCGCGCCTGTGCGTTCCCGTAGTCTATGTTCTCCCCTGCCGCAAGGGCCCACTTTCCGTACTTATCGATTCTTTTTCCAATGAAGACCCATCGCTGCCAGTGTGCCCCGTACCGATGATGACCTGGCGTTCGGCTTCTGATATAGGTTGCACCCTTGGTAGTGTCAACCTTCTCTAAGCGCCAGTTCCAGTTGGAAGATGCAGTATCGCCTGGCATCCCACCCGCGCCAGTCGACTGGGAGGCAAAGACCCCGATGGTCACGCAGGAGAGCAGAATGCTAAACGCGAATCGGTATAGGTTAGCGCATTTCATATGGAGTCTCCTGAATATCTTATGGTAGACCCTACCTTATAAAAAGCATAAAATAAGGCTCCCTGATGAAAGATAAGGGGGCCATCTACAAAATGTCTCATAATTAACTGGTCATTCAGCAAGGGTCCATAACAGCAAATGGAAGGGGGATTGTCTATGGAGAATCGTTTTCTGAAGACACGGAAAGTCAAGACATCCCTATGGGTTGAAATCGTGAACCCACCGGTCAACTTCAGTACCACAGCACTGGAAGAAGAGCTCTTTTACCTCATCAGGGAGGCTGAGAAGGACCCATCCATACGGGTGTTCATCCTCACCGGTGGTTTCGAGGACACCTATATAAGGCATTTTTCAATTCCTGAACTCGTTCAGCTCACACCGGGCCTCAAGAAGATCTTTCTCGACAAGGTCTTTGCATCACGGATTGCCGGAAGGCTTTTCGCTTATTTGACAACTCTGACGAACTGGCTCATGGACTGGGTCCCCGGCTATGAGCTGTTAACGTTGAAAACACTGAAAGCAGCCTCCGACCTCTTGTCACCCTTCTACCTGGAATTCATGATGCAACGTCTCTATCTCGCCATAGAGCGGATGAACAAGGTAACCATCGCCGCCATCAACGGGTCCGTTAACGGTGGTGGTTCGGAGATGTCCACCTGCTTTGACTTCAGGTTCATGATCAATGACCGGGATTTCACCATCGGCCAACTGGAAGTGCTCCTGGGTATTATACCGGGTGGTGGCGGAAGCCAGAGGTGGCCAAGACTCATCGGAAAGGCAAAGGCCCTCGAGTTTATGCTCAAAGGGAATCTTCTATCCCCTGAGGAGGCTGAAAGGATTGGCATGATCACGGGTAGCTTCAAAAAGGTTGAGTTCTATGAAAAAGTTCAGGAATTTGCCGACAACATGAGCAAGCGACCACCGACCGCTGTGAAGGCCATCAAAATGGCCGTGCACCAAGGCTTAGAAACCAGCCTCAGACATGGTTTGAGTATTGAGATGGAAGAAAGCATCCATTGCTTCACGTCACACCCAACCAGTAAAATACTGGAACGCTACAACGACTACATCAGGGAAAAGATCGAGGCTCCGAACTTGAAACCTGCCTCCATAAGGGATACGGTCACCATGCTCGAAAGTGACGAATTCCTGAAATCCGTAGGCAGCAAGCTGGAGCCCTGATTATATGGTCCTGGTTTGATGATAAGGAGTTGAAATATTCTACGACAGAGCTGAAGCCATTAATTGGGTCAGGTCACAGGCTCAGAGAGCTGGCTAATGGCACATTATCTTCAGTCAACACTTACATTCAAAAGAGGTTAATGAGGGTGCAGAAATACAGGGTGTTCATATCCTGCACAGATTTTTTTCCAATGCTTCTCATCCGATACTTTGTATATCACTATTGCGAGTTCAAGAGTTTTCGCATCAGTCCTAATCACATCACCCCAGATAGCGATCTTTCCATTATCGATACGTATTTCTATTGGCCTTCCGACAATATGAACTGCATTCTTCGGGGATAGACTCTTTTTGGAATCCATTGGAGATCCGACAATATGAAGTGACATGCCATCTATGCTGATGTTGTTCGTCTCCGCCAAGGCAATGATATTATCGATCCCCTTGATAATTTTAGCTGAATAACGACTTGTGAATGAAACTCTGAGCTGTGCTGCGAGTTTCCTTTTGTAGCGGTAGTGTTTTCGCTTATCTTTCAGGACGATCTTTTCTTGGGCCATATATTTCTTCTCGTCATTTTTTACTGATAATTTACAAACAAATAACTAATGAAGATTTTGAATCGCAATCTATCCTTCACTCTACAGAATCAGAGCGCCGGTCATGGCACATAATCTTCAATGAAGCTCTTCAAGTTATCATACTCAACAAACACCAATACCGTATGTTACTTCGATTTAGTATCGATTTGAGGATACCTGAAAACCAAAGATCATGGTTTCAAACCTGTGCTATTCAGGTTACAAACCCTGAGCGCCTTCGATGGCACAAGATCTTCATTTTCTAAAAGACAAAGAGTAAGACCTCTTCGTGTTCAAATAATTTAAGAATTAATCAAGAATTAACAGTCCGTTCATGAGATATTAACATGTCCGTGTTGTAATATAGCCGTTAAAGCTGGTGCTGTCTGGGTCCTCTCCCAGAGAGGCCATGTATTATCCAAAGAATGAGTAAACTCTAAAAAGATAAAATACTCAGTGTAAAAAACGGGTTAAACATATCCCGCAGCACTAGGAACGGCAAATATCTTTTAAGGAGGAATCGATGGAAAGGGATTTCAAGATTCACCTAACGCTGATTTCCTCTATCGAGTATTGGGAAAAGAAACTTTTGATAAACAGGTTATTTTTTTATAGCCTGGTTTTGAGCATTTCAGTTCTGTTGATGCCGATGGCGGTATCCGCCTACAGTGGAGAGGTCTACTTCTCTTCATTTCAGAACATCGATTATACGATAAATTTGACAGGCGAGATCTATTACAATTTCGGCAGCCCAGGGAGTTCCCAGACGTTGTACAGCTACTGTGTGGATAAATCGGTCCCATTGTATATTCCCGGGTCTTATCATGCAGAGAGCTCTGGAATAGCAAGTGATATCGGCCTCCTCAAGGCGGCCTGGCTCATCGACAATTTTGCTGCATCCAAACCGTACACCTATGACGGAAGAACATCATTGGATACCGGCGTTGCCCTGCAGCTCGCCATCTGGGACCAGCTTAGTCCCCCTCAGGGGCTCGACAGAACCGATCCTACATATGCCGGTTATCAATATCTCTTCGATATGAGGAATTACTTTGATAACCAGGTTAACGGGGTTACGGTCGGGGATTTGAGTTCGTTGGCATCGAAATACCAGGTACTAAGGTTATATACACTTGATGCACAAGGTACACCTTCGCAGGTTGTCGAGTCGCTGACTCCGGTCCCCATCCCCGCAGCCTTCATGCTCTTCGGCTCCGGCCTGCTCGGGCTGCTGGGTTTGAGAAGAAAAATCACCCTTCCCGCAATATGAACTGGTATAACAATTAATTTAAACGACATACATGGCAGGGTCATCGAAAGACCCTGCCTTCTTTATATTTTGCAACCAGACCCGATTTACCGATTTTATTATCTTCCTGCATAGCTTGTGTCATGGATAGGGAGTTTGAAAAAGAGCCTTCATGGATCTCACGATGAGAATGATATAATTTACTATTGCATTATGTGTTGCATCGGGCTATAGGTTAGGTGTACGGTTTATAAGTAGATGAAATAGAAGAATTCCTTTTTGTTATATTTATACTCCCTCCTTGCTGAAAGCATTTTTGAGGAGGTTGATTGTGATGAACAATACTTGTTGTGGAACTCGTGGTGCGTCTTGGTATATCTCGAAATTTCTGCTTCTTTTCTGCAGGGTGTTGCTGTTTTTTGTCCTGACGAAGTTTGCATTCAGTCCATTCATCCATGATGCTATCGCATGCCAATCAGATCCCCAGGCAGATATTGTTTCCGATAAAACCCTTCCTTTGGGAAGCGAGATCGACCTGGACAGCGCCCTGTTCAACTATACCGGCAACCCCCTATTGTATGAATGGTACGGGCCGTTTCCCCGGGCAACAGGATCAAGTGTCTTTGAATTCATACCCGAGGGGTTGTATTCTGTTTCCCTGCTCACATTTGACGGCATACAGCGTTCAAGGCCTTACTCCCTCTACTATTCCGTTGTGCATGATTTTTCCATCTGGCTCAGCGTGAGGGATTCCAGAGTGCAAGTCACCTGGCCTCAATGGCGTGGGACTGATCATTATTCCGTTTACCGTTCCGATGCAGGAAATCCCTCTTCATTTACAAAGATTGCCGATGTGCCTTCATATCAGGCATCCTATCTCGATTATACCAGTAAAGAGGCCACGTTCCTCTATGTAGTAGGTGCTTATGTCAAAGGTCAGTGGCGCTATTCGGATGTCAAGAGTGTGCATGCACCTCTCCGCATGGGCACAGGATGTGTCAATTATGCCCCTGTCATCTATTCTCCACCGATAACCCAGGGAACCGTGGGTATTGAATATACCTACGATGCCAATGCAACGGATCCGAACGGAGATATGTTGGTATACTCTCTGGCCGGTCCTCCGGCCGGCATGACTATCAATGCCCAGTCTGGGCTTATACGCTGGGTTCCCAAGTCCCTGGGCGATTACGATATCACGGTCAATGTCAGTGATGGGAGAAGAGGGAAAACCTCTCAGACCTTTGTCATCGAGGTTGATGAACTTCCTCCGCTCAACAGACCGCCTGTGGCTCATGCAGGAGGCCCATATACCTCCGATATAGGCCATGCGATACTTTTCGACGGTTCCGCATCCTACGATCCGGATGGAGACCCGCTCATGTATGCATGGAGTTTCGGTGACGGCGCAAGCGGAAGCGGTGTCTCCCCCAGTCATGCATACGGCGCCGCCGGTACCTACCCGGTGACGCTCACCGTTTCAGACGGCAAAGGAGGGACATCGTCCGACACTACCACAGCCACTGTAAATCAATGCCTGCAGCCCACGGCGCAAATCTCCGCAAACCCATCGGCCGTGTCGCCTGGCGACCCGTGCGCCCTGATCTGGTCCACAGGAAATGCAACCTCGGTCAGCATTGACAAGGGGATAGGAACGGTGTCGGCATCGGGCACTGTGACGGTGTGCCTCCGGACCACCACGACCTACACCATAACTGCCTCAAGCTCATGCGGTACAGCCAGTCAATCAGTCTCGGTAATAGTAAATCAGCCGCCCACGGTGAACATTACTGCCGTTCCCGGCACCATCGTGGCAGGGCAGACATCGCAGTTGTCATGGACATCCACCAATGCAGCCACAATCACCATCGACCAGGGCATCGGCTCCGTGACGCCCAACGGCTATCTTGCCGTATCACCCACGATTACAACGACCTACACCGTCACCGCCACAGGTCCGGGCGGTACAGCAACGGCATCGGCCATGGTGATTGTGAATCATCCGCCTCTGGTAAGCATCACCGTGAGCGCTGCTTTACCCGGCTCATTCATGGCAGGCCATATATCCCAACTGACCTGGAC
>DATKLV010000117.1:0-6809 GCA_035542255.1 Desulfomonilia bacterium
GCAATAATCAACCGGAGGGATCTTCTGCTTGATGATGGGCCATTCATCAATAATGCGTAAGGTGTCCAGGATAGCCCCTTCGGTAGGTATGTGGCAGGAAAGCAGGGTGCCCGATTCGGTGTTCCAGTCATCGAATTTATAACCACCCTCCCTCCATTGGAATACTTCAAGAAGGATCTGCTTAATAACAACATTTGTGGCCCGGTCCAGGAAGATCTTCTTCAACTGACCCTTTGAGATCAATATGTCATACCAGTGCTCAGAATTCTTTTTCTCACTATCAAATGCCGCCCTTAGCTCTTTATCGTTGACGTAGCCCGCCTTCAGCAATACGTCTGCCCGTGGATCTCTCTCCCACCTGTCGGAGGTTATGCCTACGATGATCCCGTTTTCAAAGGCGATGGTGACATTAGCTTTGGTAGAGGACAAAATGAGGGCGCCCGTCTTCATCTGCTGGGAGATGAGCTGGAAGATCTCCGTAACCCCGAATCCTTTTAATGTCCCGAGCAATGCCATGTTATTGTTGTACTCCGTACCTGATAGGTGGTGTCTTATAAGCCTTCATCCAGAGCGCACACAAGGAGATGATGCCGATGGCTCTCATTATGTTTGTGAAGTTCGCATCAACCGGAATGAAGGATATGATGAATTGGCCTCCTGTAATAATAGCTATGAGCGAAGCGCTTAAAACGATGATACGGCCGAGGGCGATGCCTGTCCTGTTGGTCAGGAATGATCCTAAGCCGGGCAGCATGAGTTCGAGCCGGACCAACTTCTGGTAGCTGAACGTCTTATATTTTCTGATCTCCTCGGTCTTGTGGTGCAGGATGTTTCCCTGTTGTTTTTTGGCCTTCACGTCTATCCAGTGGCATTGCAGGCACATGGGATTACCGGTCTTTGTCATGGCCCCCGAGTAGTAGAGCTTTCCGCAGCGTGAACATCTCTTGGTGAACTTGTCGTCCGGGATATACCCCAATGTGATGAAGAGGAGGAAACAACCGACAGCCAGGAATATGGATGCCTTCCTCGGGATAACGCCGAAGGTGAAAGTCCACAGGGAATCGGCGACTATTCTTATGTCATCCGATGGCTTCATCTGTCGAGCCATATACCGCATGAGAGGTGTGTATTCCTGGATATACCGGGTCCTACCAACGGCATTTTCTGCATCCAGGAGGCGTCTTACACCATCTGCATCGAGGCCGCTTGCTGCGGCGATGGCCTTTTCTCCTTCATAGAAGTTGTAAGAAGACTGGTAGAGTCTGCTGACATTGTAGTAGTAGAGCATGTTATCAGGCATGAGAGATATGGCGTTCTGGAATGCCTTGAAAGACTCCTTGACCTTTCCGGTACCTAGCAGTGCGAGGCCCAAGTGGTTGTAGAACCTTGGATTATCAGGCTCCAGGTCGATGCATCGATTAAGGAGCTTAATAGCCTCGGGAAAATCCGATCTGTTGATCTCGATCAAGGCCATGGTATTCATGGGTTCAGCATCAGCCGGATGGTTTACGATCCATGAGGAGATTGCAGCAGCATCAAGGTCGTTTCCCAGTTTATGTTCGGAAATAAAGATCTGAGTGTTGAGCTGGTTTTTCGTATAGGTTATGAAACCAGCCCCCACATGGGCGATCCAGCTCGACATGAGAATGAGAAACACGAAGAAGTAGGCGATCCACTTCTCGGAAGGAATCAAATACCCCCAGAGCAGCAAGATCCACCAAAGGATCAGTGCCATGGGTCCTACATTGAAAAATAACGGAATGAGCAGGATGAAAACGATCCAGAGGATGAGGCCTTTATCCGGCATATCGTTGTTGGTAAAATTTCTGAGATCATTGAGCATGAGGGGTGCATACTTGTAAACCAGACAAAGAAAGATCAGAAATAAGGTCAAAAGTGTGGTTGAAATGACAAAAAAGTAACTATTGCCGAGTATTGTACTGATGACCGGCCAAGATAAGGGAACTCCCTTAAGAGTTGTTATCGGTAGAATCCCAGTGAGTACAGATACTGCTTGCACAACTTTAATCCTCGGGTTTGAAGCCATCAAGCTTGATGGCCAGGTCTATCCTATGTATCCTCATGTCACCTTCTATCTTTACCCGTATGGGTATACTTAAAGCGTTAGCAGAGATAATTTCTGCATTATCCGTGCCCACGATCTGGATTCTTCCCATGGCGGGCTTTTGCTCAGGTTCGATGGTGTGGGACTCAGGTATATCCTCATATCTTGACAACTCCAGGGATGGGTCCATTTGCCTGACAGGTGCGGGTTCCTGAGCCTTTGGTGATGATGAAGGTTGTGGCGGAAGCGGTTGCGAGATACCCTTCTGAGTCATGCTTGATTGAGATGGCCCGGGTTGTGATGTACCAAGTGAGGACAGGTCTGGTTGTGATAAATCGGCATGAGGAGTCCCTGCCTGGGACATACCTGGTTGCGATAAACCGGCTTTAGGAGTTCCTGTCTGTGACAGGCCGGGCTGCGGTGCACCATGCGGAGATATATCCGGGGAGACAGGAGGTCTTTCCGGAGGAGCGACCTGGCTGCGCTGCTGCTTGCCGCTTGTCCCCATCTCGATATGCTGGAGAACCATTTTGGTTATCTTGGTAAGGGTATCCAGTACCCCTTCCCCCGTAGTGGCAACTGCCTCGAATGCCGGGTACCCATAAGGATTTATTATCTGCTCCAGCTCGGCCACTGATGAGACATCCGGCAGGTCTCTCTTGTTGTATTGAATTACAATAGGAATAGTCTTGATGCTCTTCCCATAGTAGTTCAGGTTTTCTTCAAGATTGTTCAGACTCTCAATGTTCTCTTCCATCTTGTCTCGTTGCGAGTCTGCTACGAATACGAGACCATCCACACCCGTCAGCACTGCCCTTCGTGTTGAATTATAATACACCTGGCCGGGAACCGTGTAAAAATGCAGCCTGGTCTTGAACCCGCGTATATTCGCAATCTCGATGGGTAGGAAATCGAAGAACAATGTTCGGTCCGCCTCTGTTGCCAGAGACACCAGCTTGCCCTTCTGATCGGGTTTAATGCTGGCATAGATGGACTGGATGTTGGTGGTCTTTCCACATAAGGAAGGGCCATAATAAACAATCTTTGCCGAGATCTCTTTTTTTGAATAATTAATAACGGCCATATTATCCTCCACCCGCTAGGCGGATTATTTCAAGATCTACATCCTTGAATTCTTTATGCTCTTTCTGAATCTCCCTGAATATCGATAGTGCATTCTGGTTATCGCCCAAGGCCTTGAATGTTTGTGCAATCTCGTAGAGGATCCCGACCTTCATATCTGTAGATGTCTCCTGCAGGGTTACCGCCTGCCGGAGCGCATCAAGAGACTCATGGAAGAGACCCTTTTCCCGATAGGTTATCCCGAGCATCACATATGCGTCATAGAGCTTCTCACCGGTTCCGACCACCTTTTTAAATGATTCTACAGCCTCTTCCAGCAGTCCTGTTTCGCGGTAAGCAAGACCCATATTATACTGGAATAAGGGATCATCCTTACCCTCCTTTGAGGCGTTTTCTTCGATGGCTTTGAATACCGACTCTACACCGGTCGTATCCACGTTATCATCGAATGTTTCATCTATTGTGAAGCTTTCCATCTCTTTCTCAAGCTGTTTGTCCAGCACGTTGTTGAGGTCGTAGAAATCAGTTTTCTCGAACTCGGGCTTCGGGGAGGCCTTCGGCATAGGATCGGTCATGGCCTTTTCTTTGACCTTGAAGGCATGTACCTTCTTGTTCATCTGGTTGATGGCCGGGTCGAGCTCGGCGGCTTTCTGCATGTACATGGTGGCTTCAACACTGTCCCCGTTTTTTTCGAGCATCTCTGAAAGCTTCATGTATTGAGTGGCGGCCTCTCTGGAGAATCCCTGAACCCGGTAAAGCTCGGCAAGCTTCTCATAGGGACCATCCCAGGATGGGTTGATCTTGATAGCCTGTTTGTAAAGCGCGATGGCCTTGGGATAGAATCCCTTCTCGCTGTAGATGTCACCAAGGCGGACATATACCTCTGAAGAGCTCTTGATGTTATTAGCCTGGTTGTATAAGTCACCGAGTTTCTTGAGGATCATGGTATCATTCGGGCGATTTTCAAGGGCGTTTTCACAAGCAGAGATCTCCTTGGATGTCTTGTTGCGCCCAAAGAATTTATCAAATAGGCTCATCTCTTAATAAAAACCTTTCTGCAGATAGTTCAGTCCCCGTTATAGGCCGTGATATATGGTTCATCGGTGGACAGGAATACAAACTTTAGTTGGATTATCAAGAGATAACAAACATGGAACGCGTTGTTGACAAGCATTGATCAGCTTGACATTACTCGTTATATAATCCCCAATGGTAATATGATAGATCACTCTGAAGGAAGGTTATATGGAATTTGTGCATCCCCGACTCGATGAAATGGTTGAAGCTGTTGGGGGACACTACCTTTTCACCAAGGAAGATAATCTTGCTCATGGAAGAGGTAATATCATCTATTTTGTTGGATATGCGGTTACTGATAGGGCATGTTGCGGGCTCACCGGATGCGGTTATGCCGTTGTGGCCGGGCATATTGTCTCGCCCCGATACCGTACTGATAAAGAAAACAGGATCATCTCCCTCATTAACCCCATTGAAGAGGACCTCTTTGAAGAGATTGCAAAGTCCATTCGCCTCAAAGAAGGAGTAAGCCAGGTGCTCTTTCTGCGTGAAGGCGGCGGCTCAAGGGTGTTGTTTTGAATGAGCAAGTTCTCATGAACAACATCACGGAGATTCTTAATGTTATGGTTGCTGTGGGAGATCTGGTATGTTTTGATAAGCAGGATATTCTTGCAGTAAAGAAAGAGCGATATGACCAGAGATAACGCCGCATCGGATCCGACCGGGTCATCAGGTATTGATCAGAGAGCCAATCTCCTCGAGATTGTTGATCTGCACACGTCATTTTTTATTCATGAGGGTGTGGTAAAGGCGGTAAACGGTGTGAACCTGTCACTCAAGGCCGGACACACACTCGGAATCGTGGGTGAGTCCGGGTGCGGTAAGACTGTGCTTGCCCTGTCCATCCTCCGCCTGGTTCCTGATCCGCCGGGGAAGATCACCCGTGGGACCATCATGTTTCAAGGCATTGACCTGGTCGGCCTTGACGCAGAAAAGATGCGTGATATCCGGGGCAACAAGATCTCCATGATCTTCCAAGAGCCCATGACCTCACTGAACCCGGTGTTCACCATCGGCTCACAGATAGCTGAGGTGATCCTGCTGCATCAGCGCGAGCGTGCGGACACAAAAAAGAAAGCCCTTGAGATCGCCGTCGATATGCTGAATATCGTGGGCATACCTGATGCCGGCAAGAGGGTGGGAGATTATCCCCACCAGCTCAGCGGTGGAATGAGCCAGCGGGTAATGATCGCCATGGCTATGGCTTGCAGACCTATACTGCTCATTGCTGATGAACCCACCACCGCGCTGGATGTTACGACCCAGGCACAGATATTGTGCCTCATGAACGAACTGAAAAAAGAGATCGGCACATCCATCATTTTTGTGACCCACGACCTTGGCATCGTTGCCCAGGTATGTCAGGATGTTGCCGTCATGTACACTGGTTATGTGGTGGAATATGCCAAAGCGGGTGAGGTCTTCTCTCAGCCTCTACATCCCTATACCAAGGGGCTCATGAGATCGGTACCGCGCCTCAGTGCAGGATTTAAAGGTGAAAGGCTATATGCCATCCCGGGCAATGTACCGACATTCAGGGATATGCCTCAAGGCTGCACATTCAACCCCCGTTGCCCGGAGGTAATGGACATCTGCAGGATTGAATTCCCCCCCGTCTTCCGCCCTACTGCCGGCCGTGAGGTCAGTTGTTGGAGGTACCGTTAATGATTAACCCGCTCCTTTCAGTACAGGGACTCGTAAAATCCTTCCCCATCCGGTCGGGGGCCTTCGGGAGGTTGACAGGACATGTGCAGGCCGTTAACGGCGTAGACCTTGAAATTTGGCCGGAAGAAACCTTGGGGTTGGTCGGTGAGTCGGGATGCGGCAAGACCACATTAGGCAAGCTTATCCTCAGACTTGAGAGCCCCGATAAAGGCAGGATAGTCTTTGATGGGATGGATATCTCCCAGGCGAGGGGGGAGATACTCAAAAAGGTGCGCAGGGGCATGCAGGTGGTATTTCAGGACCCGTTCGGGTCTTTGAACCCGAGGAAGAAAGTGAGGTCCATCGTTGAAGAACCCATGATCGTTCATAAGACCCTCACTAAAGCCGAGATCAGAGAACGATCCGTACAACTGCTGGAGATGGTCGGTTTAAGTCCTGACATGTTGGGCCGCTATCCGCATGAGTTCTCGGGTGGACAGAGGCAGAGGATATGCATTGCTAGGGCTTTGGCCATCAACCCTCAGCTTATTATCTGTGACGAGCCGGTCTCAGCGCTTGATGTCTCGATCCAGGCGCAGGTCATCAACCTTCTGACGGATCTCCAGGCACAATTCAGACTTTCGTACCTGTTCATCTCCCATGACCTGGCTGTAGTCGGCTATTTATCCCACCGGATAGCTGTCATGTACAGGGGCAGGGTTGTTGAGATCGCTCCATCACAGAGCATCTTTAACAATCCTTTGCACCCCTATACAAAATGCCTGATGGCGGCCGTACCCTCTGTCGAGCCTTCTGAAAGTGCATTGAAACCTCAAGTGTATGCAGGATTCAGATCGGGACGTAACGAAGGCGGTTGCGCATTCAAGGCATCCTGCCCTGTGGAAATTGATGAATGTATGCATGCTGAGCCGGAGTTGAG
>DATKLV010000118.1:0-9284 GCA_035542255.1 Desulfomonilia bacterium
TGCTTATTTAGAGGTGAGTTTCGACAGGCAGCCGGGTCAGCTCCCAGACACTTAATTCGCGCAAGGAGGAGTTGCTATGATGAAATCCCGCCGCAGTTTCATTTATCTTGGCTGTATCAGAATAATAGCAGCATTGACGGGATGTGCAGCTACTCTTCTCATGCTTAAAATACCTACGAAAGGAGAGAATATGAAGATAACATGCATGCGGTTTGTGGTGTTTGCCATAGCATTGGTCGGCATCGCATCCACTGTCTCGGCATCCGATAAACCGTCGAGCTACCTGGTATTCAAGGCAGGAGTCTATTCACCAAGCGAGAAGTATGACCTGGAGAATTTCAACGGCGGAACCACGAGCCGCCTGGATCCCAAGACGGGGTTCGATGGAGAGATCGCCTTGGGTCATTACTTTCTCCCCATATTAGCCTTGGAACTGGGTGTCGGATATTTTGAGAGCAAAGGCTCACCGTCTGCAGAACCCGGCAATACGAAGCTTAAGGTCCTCCCGGTGCTTGCCACGGCAAAGGCGCTTCTCCCCCTTGGGCCCCTAGAGCCGTACGGCGAATTCGGGATGGGAGCCTATTTCACAAAACTCGATGTCAGCGGCAATCTCAGCAGTTTCAGTGGCTCCTCTAAGGTAACCTATGGATTGCATGCAGGTGTCGGGTTGAATCTCGACCTTACCGATGCATTATTCCTGGGTGTCGAGGGGAGATACCTGTGGGCCAAACCATCCTTTGGGGGGCAGGACGTCAAGATAAACGGATTCACCGCTACCGCCGACCTCGGCCTCAGGTACTGAATGGAGCTCAATTCCAACAAGGATAAGTAAGTATATGATCAAACAGATGGACAGAGGTTATCAGAGCTGCCGGACCAAGGATAGCAAGACTTAATGGGCATGAGCTTCCAGATCGGACAGGAAGCGACTTCTGTTGCAGAGACTCTGCTGATATCATCTGCAGAAGGGAGATGGCATAGCGGGCAATTACCGCAAGAATGGGGTGAGAGGCGATTCATGAAAAATTGTCTCTGATCCCATTTTTGCTAACTTTCCTATTCCCCCCGTTATTCTTTGTGTTCCCTTGAAGTGGTGATAGAATGTATTCCACTGCCTGCATAGGTGCGCAGACAGGTTTGCACCCAGTTTCCGTGAACGGAGGTTGCCCCATGCATGACACGATCCATGGCCTGTTCTCTCCGGAATCCATAGCGCTCTACGGCATCCCCCGGGGGCTCAAGGCCGGCAAGGTATTCTTCCTGGGGCTTCTAGACCAGGGATTCCAGGGGCCAATATACCTGATCCATCCGAGTGCGACTGAGATCGACGGCTACAAGGCTTACCCGAACCTTGATCAGGTGCCCGGCCCGGTGGACCTGGTCATCATCATGTCGCCCAGAGAGACGGTCTTTGATGTCCTGGAAGAATGCGCCAGAAAGCAGGTCAAGGCGGTGATCCTCTACACATCCGGGTTCTCTGAACTGGGAGGGGTTGCGGGGCGTGACGACGAGACGCGCATGAGGCGCATTGCGCACAAGGCCGGTTTCCGCATCCTGGGCCCCAACTGCATGGGCATATACTCGCCCGGCTCTAGGATCGCCCCTTTTCCGGGCATGCCCAAGACCTCCGGAAAGCTGGGGTTCGTCAGCCAGAGCGGTTCACTGGTGAATATGTTCGTGAATCTCTGCTCGGCCAAGGTGCTCTTCTTCAGTCATGTTGTAAGCAGCGGCAACGGTGCGGACATCGAGCCGGCAGACCTGCTTGAATGGATGGGCAGAGACGAGCAGACCAAAGTCATCTGCACCTACTGCGAGGGCGTGCGCGAGATGGGCAGGCTTATTGACGCCCTGCGCGAGACGACGCCGCAGAAGCCCGTGATCATGTGGAAGGTTGGGCTCACCAAGACCGGTTCCCGGGCGGCAGCATCCCATACCGGGGCGCTGACCGGACAGGCAGAGCTGTGGAAGAGCCTTTTCAGGCAGTTCCACATCCTGGATGTGTGCGACATCGAGGAGATGTGCGACCTTGCCATGGCGTTCTACCATATGAGCCCCGGGGGAGAAGGCCGGGTGGCCATCGTTTCCGGGCCGGGCGGGCCTGCGGTGTCTGCGGCCGATTCAGTGGAGAGGAACGGCCTTGTCATGGCCTCTCTCGGCAGAGAGAGCATCCGCAGGCTGAAGGAGCTGCTCCCGCCCACCGGGACCTCGTGTTCAAATCCCATAGACGTGGGGCTGGGCGCATCGTTCGACATCAGGCTCTACCAGGAGGCACTGGAGATCATCATGGACGACCCGGAAGTGGATTGCGTGGTCATGCTCGGAGGCGGGGCATCGGAGGAGATGAGCGCGGACTATGTGCAGGGCATCATCCGGGCGCATGAACGATCAAGCAAGCACATGATCGCCATAGCCTACCCCGGATTCGTCCAGATCGACCAGGCCGGGCTACTCAAGCCCCTGCACGAGCACGGAATCCCCGTCTACCCCACACCCGAAAGGGCCCTGCGCACGTATGCGAGGATGATGGGGTACTATAGGTTTCAGGCGTCGCGGGTGTAATCGTTTATATAAACAGTCGGTCCGCATGCACGAGGATATTGCATGCGGAGCACATCCGCAGCCGATTGGGAATCGGTTTCCATCATGGCGTGCAGGTCAAACTTGGTGATGTACACATCATGAACCAGGGGGTGGACATCGCTTATGTGGAAAAAGCCCGCCTTGAAATCGCCGGCCCCCCTCTGATCCGTCAACGAACGTTTCGGTGACGTGACCAAGGCTATGATCGACGCGCAGGGATGCGCCAGGCTGAAACAGAGAATAAACGGTCCTTTCCGGAGGCCGGAGATCTTATCACCGGCGATAAATGTAAACCATTTTACAACGGTTCGGTGCCGACTCCCCGATAGCTTCGCAGATTTTGGCTGGTTGTGCTCCACCCTACGAAAACCATAAAAATTTGTCATTCCCGCGGAAGTGTGAATCCAGAATTAAGTATTGTGTCCCCGGAACTCCCCCAATCCACATCTCTCAAGACTTGCCATGGCAATATCATAGGGAGTAATGAATAATCATCTCCAGGGAGGATAATGGAAATGGCTCGTGATTGGTCATGGAGTCTTTGGTTGTGTATGATGGTTTCAAGCCTGCTTGCATGCTGCGGCGCAAAGGATATCAATCTTATTGAAAACAGCTATGGGGAAAAGGGAATGCCGAAAAGTATTCTGGTAGTATACGGCACATGGGCAGGCTCTACGGCGGAAGTGGCTGACTTCATCGGCAGGACCGTTGCCGAAGGCGGATACAGGGTGGATGTAAAGCCTGTTGAATCTGTGAAATCGCTGGCAGGATACCATGCCGTAGTCATAGGCAGCGCCATACGCGCCGGAAAGGTAAAACCCGAGGTTATGGATTTTGTGAAGAATCACAAATCCGCGCTTGAGAAAATCCCCTCAGCATACTTTGTGGTCTGCATGACCATGAAGGACGATACTCCTGATAACCGCAAGACCGTGAATGCCTATCTTGACCCCCTGCGCGAACAGGTCGCTCCTGTTGATGCAGGGTTATTCGCCGGCAAGATGGATTACTCAAAGCTGGGTTTCTTTGCCCGCATGGCTGTTAAATATTTCGTCAAGGTGCCTGAGGGTGATTTCCGCAATTGGAACGTTATCAAGGCCTGGACGCGGTCCCTCATACCCAAACTGGCACTAAGCCCCGGCCGATCAAGTTAGAAAAGGGAACAGATCTCTTTTCTATTCCTCAAAAATAAATCTGCCCCCTTTTTTATTCTTGACATGATCTGTACAATCGTGCAATCTGAATGCATAATTACACAAAAGAGGTGAGATGGATTCCTACATTGAAAGATCCCTCCAGCCGGTTTTGAAAAAGGCTGTGAAGGAGTTTCCCGCAGTGATCCTGACCGGACCCAGGCAGTCCGGCAAAACCACACTTCTCAAGCATATGTTCGGCAAGAGCCACCGGTATGTGTCCCTCGATGCACCGGATGTGCGTTCGGCTGCGCTCTCAGACCCCCGGGGATTCCTCGATATCTACGGTCCTCCGGTCATCCTGGATGAGGTCCAGTATGCCCCTGAGCTGTTGCCGTATATCAAGGAAAGCATAGACAACGCTCGGTCGCTCAAGGGCCGATACCTCATAACCGGATCCCAGAACCTCATGCTCATGAAGCGGGTGACAGAGCCGCTGGCAGGACGGAGTGCAATACTGAGGCTGCTGCCGCTTTCATGCAGCGAGCTGGACCACGATCCCCGGGCAAGGCTCCCTTGGGAGCGGAGCCGTGCGGCGCAGAATCGGGAAGTGCCGCTTCAGGACCTCTGGAAGCGGTTTCTTAGGGGCGGATACCCTGAGCTTGCCGTTGAACCCGATCGCAGCCAGGCGCTGTGGTTCTCCAGTTATGTTCAGACATATCTCGAACGTGATGTCAGGGAACTGAAACAGATCGGGGACCTCTCCGGGTTTCAGAACTTCCTGCGTGTATTGGCGGCACGCAGCTCCCAACTGCTCAACCTTACGGATATCTCAAGGGACCTCGGCATTGCGGTGAACACGGCAAAGGCCTGGCTCTCGGTGCTGGAAGCGACCTTTCAGGTCATTGTCCTTCGGCCGTACTTCGAGAACATGGGCAAGCGCCTCGTGAAGACACCGAAGGTCTACTTCACCGATGTGGGCCTGCTCTGTTACCTGACAGGACTCAGCGACCCGGCCCACGCCTCGGCAGGACCGCTCGCCGGGGCGATCGTCGAGACGGCTGTCCTGTCTGAACTTGTCAAGAGATCGTTCCACAGTGGTTTCGAGCCGCGGCTGTACTTCTGGAGGACAAATCACGGAAAGGAAGTGGATATCGTCATCGAACACCATGGACGGCTCATACCCGTAGAGGTAAAGCAGACCGCCACACCAAGGCCTTCCATGGCGTCCGGCCTGATTTCGTTCATGGAAGACTATTCCGCAAAGACCGATAAAGGCTGGCTAGTCCATCTAGGCAGTAAATCCCTGCCGCTGTCGCCCAATATCACGGCAACCCCGTTTCATGCATTATGATTTCATGCCGTGTGGGGAAAGGGATATAATATGCCCGCATATAATGTCATGTTCGGAGGCATCTGTTGCCAGGCCTGAGACTCATTGAGAGCAACCGGCTCGATGTGCTTTCGCAGGCGCTTGCTGCGGCCTTGAGGAAGCCTCTCCCATCGCCGCTCGCACCCGAGGTCATTGTGGTGCAGAGCCGGGGCATGCAGCGCTGGCTGTCCATGGAGCTCGCGCGCATGCACGGCGTGTGCGCGAACGTGAGCTGGCCGTTCCCCAACTCATTCGTGCTGGACATGTTCTCGCGCATCCTGCCCGGCATTACCCAGCCGCCGCTCTTCGACAAGGATGCCATGACACTGCGCATCATGGACTGTCTTCCAGTCCTGCTCGAAAACGAGGAGTTCAGCCGGATCAGGGATTATCTTGCGGGCGACACCGGAGGCATGAAACTTTACCAGTTCAGCTCCATGATGGCAAACATCTATGACCAGTACGTCATATTCAGGCCCGGCCTCGTTCTGGGATGGGAAGAGGGCGGGGTTGCTGCCGACTACCCGGAAAGATGGCAGGCCGTTCTCTGGAAAAAGATCATAGAAGGGAGGGAGCCGAACCACCGGGCACGTCTCAAACAGCTCTTCCTGCGCACGATCGCGCAGGCGGACAGCACGCAACTGCCCGATCGTGTGTCCATCTTCGGCATCTCGTACCTGCCTCAATTCCACCTGGAGGTGTTCAAGGGTCTTTCGGAAAAAACGGACTTGAGCCTCTACTGTCTGAACCCATGCAGGGAATACTGGGCGGACATCGTGCAGGAGAGGCGTATCACGAGGATTGAAGGCATGGAGCCGGGCAAGGACCTGCACCTGGAGTCGCGCAACGATCTGCTCGCGGGCTTCGGCAGGCTGGGCAGAGACTTCCTGGACATGGTCCTGGATATGGACCCGGAGCAGAAGGATCTGTTCGAGGAGGGCAGGTCCTCGACCATGCTGGCAAAGGTGCAGGACGACATATTGAACCTGAGGCCTGCAGGGGAGGGCGGCCAGGTTGCGAAGGAGCCGGGGGACCGCTCCATACAGGTGCACTCGTGCCACAGCCCCATGCGGGAGGTGGAGGTGCTGCTGGACACGCTGCTGGAGCTCTTTGAAAATTACCCCAGTTTCCCCTCACCTCGATCCTCTCCCCTGAGCGGAGAGGAGGATAAAAGCAGGGGGGAGGAAGTTAAAAGTGGGCTGGAGCCAAGGGACATACTGGTCATGGCGCCGGACATCGAGGTGTATGCACCTTTCATCCGTGCCGTGTTCGACATGGACCGAGGCGATGCCCGCCGCATCCCCTACAGCATCTCGGACCGGTCGTTCCGACGCAGCTCCTTGTTCGCGGATGCGCTCCTTGCCGTGCTCGACCTGGCAGGGCAGCGATTCGAGGCATCGCTTGTCACGGACCTGCTCGACAAGGCGCCCGTCAGGGACCGGTTCGGCATGGACGAGGATGCGGTGCGGGAGATCCACACATGGGTGACAGGCGCGAACATCCGCTGGGCCAGGGACGGAAAGGACAAGAAGAACAGTGGCCTGCCCGCATTCGAGGAGAACACCTGGAGCTTCGGCCTGAAGAGGCTCCTGCTGGGCTATGCCATGGCCGGCGGCGAGGAGGGTGTCTTTGAAGGCATCGCGCCCTTCAGCGAGATGGACCCTGCATGGGCAGGCCTCCTGGGCAGCTTTGCGGATTTTGCTGACAGACTTTCCGCCTGTGTGGACGAGCTCAGGCAGGAGCGGGGGCCTTCCGAGTGGTCTGAGTTGCTCCTGAAGATCATAGACGATCTCTTCGCAGCTGATGAAGAGGCCCTGCATGAGCTTCTCCGATTGAAGACGGTGGTGCGGGGCCTGGCCAAGACGGCCCGGGACGCAGCCTTTGCCGGGACCGTTTCAGTCGATGTGGTGCGGCATCATCTTGAAAAGGCCTTCGGGTCCGCCGCAGAAGGGGCCGGGTTCCTGGAGCGGGGGGTCACCTTCTGCTCCATGCTGCCCATGCGGAGCATCCCGTTCAAGGTGATCTGCCTTCTCGGCATGAACCACGATGCATTCCCCCGCAGGGACTATGCAAGCGGGCTCGACCTCATGGCCGTGCACCCGCACAAGGGTGACCGCTCGAAGCGCGACGACGACCTCTACCTCTTCCTCGAGGCCCTGCTCTCGGCCCGCGAAGTGCTCTCCATCAGCTATGTGGGTCAGGGCATCCAGGACAATACGCCCATTCCACCGTCCGTGGTGGTGAGCGCGCTGCTGGAATACCTGGACAGGGCTTTCATAACGGATAACGGAAAGCCGAGTGTGAGCGTCACCACCCGCCATTGCCTCCAGGCATTCAACCCAAGATACTTCACGCCGGGAACAAGCCTGTTCAGCTATTCAAAGGACAATGCCCTGGCTGCACAGGCACTGCTTTCGCCCCAGCAGGGGAAAAGGGATATGGAGGTCCAGGGAGAGCCCGGCGATGAGTTCAAAGAGATCGATACAGAGCGCTTCATCAGGTTCTTCAGGAACCCTGCGGAATACTTCCTGAGGAACAGGCTGCAGGCCGGCCTGCCCGAGGAGGCAGCCGTGGTGGAGGGCAGGGAGCCATTCAGCCTTGATGGGCTCACAAGGTATGATGTGATGCAGAGGCTCCTGCACGAGAGGCTCGCAGGCCGCGCTATGGACGCATACAAAGACCTGCTCAGGGCCGAGGGCGTGCTGCCCCACGGCATGCCGGGGGAGATCGTGCTGAAATCCATGGTGTACGAGATTGATAACTATGTTCCCATCATCAGGCAGATCGTGGGAGATGGGGGGATCATTAAGAAGGACATAAGCGTCAGCCTTGACGGCTTCATGCTGAGCGGCATGATTGATACCACTGTAGGCGGCGGTTTCCTGCGGTTCAGGCCTGCGGACATCAAGGCCATGGACCTGCTGCGGGCCTGGATCAGCCATATCCTGCTGCAGGTGAACAGGCGGGGCGCCTCAGTTCAGAGTCGCCACCTGGGGAAGAAGAAACAGGCCCTGTTCGCCCCGGTGACAGACCCGGAGGCTGTGCTCAAGGGGCTGCTGGATGTCTATTGGCAGGGGCTCATGAGGCCGCTGCACTTCTTCCCCAAATCGTCGTATGCCTATGCAAAGGAAATGTCCAAGCCCGACGGTAGCGAAGGCAAGGCCCTTGATGCAGCAGTGAAAGAGTGGACAGGCAGGGATGGATACAGCATGGCCGAGGGTGAAGACCGGGCATACCTCATCTGCTTCAGGGATGCTGATCCGTTCGATGCCGAGTTCGCGGGCCTTGCTTTCAAGGTCTTCGGGCCGCTGCTGGAGCACGTGAAGGAGGTGAGCCTGTGAAGCCCCTCGACCTCCTGCACGTGGGCTTAGAAGGAACGCACCTCATCGAGGCGAGCGCAGGCACGGGCAAGACCTACACCATTGCATCGCTGTTTCTGAGGCTCCTGCTCCAGGCGCGCATCCCCATAAACGAGATCCTGGTAGTCACCTACACCGTACCTGCCACGGACGAGCTCAAGACACGTATCAGGGACAAGCTGAGGGACGCGGTGGACGCCTTCACAACAGGCGGTTCTACCGATTCCTTCATCTCCGGCCTGCTTGAACAGGTGGAGAACAGGGCGGAGGCGCTTAACATCTTGAGGGACTCGCTGAGCGGGTTTGACGAGGCCGCGATCTCGACGATCCACGGGTTCTGCCAGCGCATGCTCAAGGAGCTGGCCTTCGAGACAGGCAGCCCCTTTGATCTGGAGCTGGTCACGGACCAGGCAGGCATGCTCCTGGGCGCTGCGGATGACTTCTACCGGCTGCACCTGGTGCAGGAGACCACTCCCGAACTGGTCTCCTACGCCATATCTAAAAAAGTATCGCCCGAGTACTTCCTGAAGATGGCCGGGAGGTCGAACCTTGCGGCCAAGGTCATCCCTGACCTTGAAAGGCCTTCGCTGGAGCCGCACCTGAGCACATACCGGCAGACCTTTTCAGAGCTGTGCGACCAGTGGGGCATATGCTGCGCAGAGATCGAGGGGGTGCTGAGCGACAGGGACACATTCAAGCAGAACATCTACAAGCAGGAAAACGTCCCGGGCTACATTGCAGAGATAGACCGCTTCCTGGCTTCAGGCGGCACAGAATTGCCCTTACCCAAGGAGGTGGCCAAGTTCTCCCTAGCCTCGGTCACGAACGGCGTGAAGAAGG
>DATKLV010000119.1:0-2658 GCA_035542255.1 Desulfomonilia bacterium
GTCGTTACCAGGGGTGACATCCATTATGTGGTTACGGAATACGGAATCGCCTATGTGCACGGGAAATCCATACGGGACCGGGCAATGGCCCTTATCAACATAGCACATCCAAAATTCCGCGACGAACTGCTGGAAGCAGCAAAGAAGCAGGGGTATATCTACAAGGACCAGATCCTTCCCGTGGTGCTCTATCCAAAAGAATACGAGACTTACTGGACCGACAAGACAGGAACACAGATCTTCTTCCGTCCTGTTAAGGCCACTGACGAGAGGGCGATCCAGGACGAGATCTATGCATTGCCGGAACAAGATATCTACACCCGCTTTTTCCAGAACCTCAAGTCTTTCCCCCACAAAGTCGCCATGCCTCTCGCAGCCATTGATTACAACGACAAAATGGCTATAGCAGCGGTTACGGGTAGAGAAGAACCTGAAAGCAGAGAACAGATTGTGGCAGTCGGCCACTACATCCGTGATCCCCAGAGCAACTATGCCGAGGTTGCTTTCACAACACACCAGGATTGGCAGAACCGAGGTATAGGGTCATTCCTCCTGCAGTATCTTATCCGGATAGCCAATGAAAAGAACATCAAAGGGTTCACGGCAGATGTACTGGCGCGCAATATTCCTATGATGAAGGTGTTCTCCAAGACCGGATATCCTCTCAAGACCCATCTGGAGTACGGGGTATATGAAATTGAAATTCCCTTTACCCCTTATGAAGACGAGAGATGATCTAATAACGAAGCACGGCAAATGGTTTCTTTGCCATGCTTTCAGGGGAAGAGGGATAAGGATAACTAGATATCTTATGCCATTATAGAATTGCTGTGGTGATGAAGCAACCTCTTCCTCCACCACCTCCAATACTGCCGGAAGAGGCATCAGAAGTATTGGTTTGATCGGTGTCCTTTGAATAGACCCTGAACTTTCCAAGCTTCTGAGCGGAAAAAGTTATGTCTCCATTTGACACAGAGACATCTGGAATCTTTTCCCACGTACTATCATTATCATCGAGTCTTTCGACAATAGGGTCTTTCTTATCAAACTTAATAGATATGGTTGCGGGTTCTTCAAGACTGATATCATGGGGGAGCACATCGAATTCAGGATATTGAATGGGTGCAGGGGGGCACATATTGCCCCCCCCTTTTAGACTTACTTCTTTTCCCTGTGGAAGATGAGAACAAACGGAGCTGCGATATATATCGATGAATATGTTCCTGTGAGAACCCCGATCATCATGGCAAATGCGAATCCATGGATTACATCACCACCCATCAGATAGAGGCAGAGAACTACTATAAACACGGTCATGGAGGTAAGGATAGTCCTGCTCAAGGTCTGGCTGACGCTGTCACTCATGAGTCTCGCCAAGTCATAGGAACCGACCTGCTTCTTCATGTTTTCCCTGATCCTGTCAAACACGACGATGGTATCGTTCAGAGAATAGCCGAGGAGGGCGAGCAGCGCGGCAATAACGGTCAGCGATATCTCTTTGCCCGTCAATGAAAAGATACCAACTGTTAGTGTAATATCATGCACCAGTGATAATATGGCACCGATGGAAAAGCTGAATTCAAATCTGAACCAGAGATACGCGACAATGAGGATGCATGCATATAAGCAGGAGAGAAATCCTTTGGTTTTCAGATCCTTGCTCACCTCAGCCCCTACCACTTCGGCCCTTCTGATATCGACATTGTTTTTTCCGAAGGCAGAAATGAAGACATTCTGTATCTTTGTAGATTCATTCTCTTTGGAACCGCTTTTCACTTTCGGCATGCGGATAAGGAATTCACTCCCTTTGGCATTGGGAGCGGAGATGCTCTGTATTCGCGCATCCCCGAAGCCGATCGATTCGAGTGCCTTCCTCAATTCCTCTGTCTTGAAATTCTTGCTGAAGGCAACCTGCATTTCGAGGCCTCCTGAAAAATCGATCCCCAAGTTCAATCCTCTCCAGAAAAATATGGATATCAAGCTTATCGCTATGAGAACTCCGGAGAAAACATAGGCATATTTTCTATAGCCTATGAAATCAATTCGTGTGCCTGGTCTTATGAGTTCCATTAGTTACCTCCTCTAGATACTTATCCGCTCAATCTTTCTATTGTTGACCATCCAATCCATGATCCACCTGCAGAGCACGAGGGCTGTAAACAAGGTCGCAAGAATACCTACGCTCAAGGTGACTGCGAAACCCTTAACAGGGCCTGTGCCGAACTGGAAGAGAACCAGTGCTGCGATCAAAGTCGTAACGTTGGCATCGAAGATGGCTGAAAAGGCATTCTTATACCCGGCCTCAATCGCCATCTTGGGCGTCCTGCCGAGTCTCAGCTCTTCGCGTATCCGCTCGAATACAAGAATATTAGCATCCACGGCAATGCCTATGGTGAGCCCCATACCGGCAATGCCGGGCAGTGTGAGAACCGCACCGAATATAGCCATGACACCAATGATGATGACCATGTTCCAGATCAATGCGAAGTCCGCAAGTGACCCTGACCACCGGTAGTAGATAATCATGAACAACACGACCAGCAGACCGCCGACAAGGGCTGCATTGACTCCCATTCGTATGGAATCTTTACCCAAGGATGGTCCCACGGTCCGCTCTTCAAGGATGTCCACAGGTGCCGGCAGTGCTCCAGCCCTGAG
>DATKLV010000120.1:0-10432 GCA_035542255.1 Desulfomonilia bacterium
ACGAAGCAGATGTTGTACGGCCTGTTCTCGCCGTAGATCATGGCATTCTCGATGGCAGGGATGAGGCGGATCTCCTCTTCCAGGCCTGCAGGGAAGACGAACTTGCCATTTTCCAGCTTGTACTGTTCCTTGATGCGGCCGGTGATCCACAGATAGCCGTCCTTGTCGATGCGGCCCCGGTCGCCGGTGCGTATGCCCCCGTCCTTGGTCATCACCGAGGCAGTGGCCTCGGGCTTGTTGTGGTAGCCCTTCATGACATTGGGGCCGTACGCCACGATCTCGCCGTCCGTGGCGCCTTCCTCCACCACTGATTTGTCGATGACCACCTTCACCTTGTCGATGGGACGGCCCACGCTGCCCAGCCTGTAGCCGGCAGGGGAGTTCATGGTGATGGCGGGTGATGTCTCGGTCATGCCGTAGCAGTCGTAGGTGGGGATGCCGATGTCGAAGAAAAATCCGGCTATGTCCGGGTTCATGGCCGCGCTGGCGGTCATGGAGCCGCGCAGGCGGCCTCCGAAGCGCTCGCGGATCTTCGAGAACACCAGCTTGTCGCCGAGAGCGCACTTGATATCAGTGATGAAATCCGATTTTCCCTCTGCCGCCAGGAGGCGCTTCTTCCTGGCGCTCTCGACAGCCATGAAGAACAGCGTCTTCTTGAGGCCTTTCTCTGAATTCATCCTGGCGAACATGCCGTCATAGATCTTGTTGAAGACCCTGGGCACGGCTATGAGGAAGGTGGGCCTCACCTTCAGCATGTCGTCCGCCAGGGTGTTTATGCTTTCCATGAACCCGAGGGCCCCGCCCAGGTAGATGAAGGTATACAGCTCGGCGGTCTGTGCATAGGAATGGGCCCAGGGGAGGATGGACAGGGCTACATCGTTCTGGTTGAATTCAGTGTAGAATTTCTGGCCTCCGAGCGAATTGCTGGTAAAATTGCCGTGGGTCAGGAGCACTCCTTTGGGATCGCCCGTGGTGCCTGAGGTGTAGATGAGTGCTGCAACCTCGTCGGGGTTCGGTTTCAGGGACGGGACAGGTTTCTTCTCGCCTATGCGCTCGAGCTCTTCCATGGTATCCTTACCCGAGCCTTCCACGAGGATCAGCCTTTCAAGGGTCTTGATGTCTTTCGGAAAGTCGTTCACCTTCTGGAGGATCTCCTGCTTGGAGCAGAAGAGTACCTTTATGCCGCTGTCGGCAACGATATATTTCCAGATGGAGGTGAGCTCTGCCTCATACATGGGCACCCACCTGGCGCCGAGCCCGTAGGCCGCAAAGGCGCAGATTGCCCACTCGGTACGGTTGTTGGCTATGATGCCCACTGCGTCACCCTTTTTCACGCCGAGGCCCGCAAGCCCGGCCCTCAGGTTGTCCACCCGGCGGCCGAACTCCCGGTAGGTGATCCACTCGTATTCGCCGGAGGCGTTCTTTGTCCCGAACATCTTGTTGTAGGGATATTTCTTGACGCTTCCTTCGAGAAAATCCACAAGGTTATCCGGTTTGTCCAACTGATACTGATGCATTGTGCCCTCCCAGATGTATTTCGTGAGAGCACTTACATATCAAAGGCAAGTTTTATGTCAATATTATTTTCAAGCATCATACCATATAGTTAAAATTGACTATTGATATCAGCGCAATAGAAAATTAAAATTTATGAGATGCTCTTTATTCTTACAGCTTGTGGCTGTTGTTGCAAAGTGAATCTGTAATCTTTTGTTTGAGATTCTTCACTTCGTTCAGAATGACAAGAAGTATATTCGATGGAAATGCCCGGCGATTTAGCCTATGTATGCAGATAGACAAAGCCTTCTGCCTGTCCTTGGAGGAAGACGGCTACAGGCGGGGACTGAAGGGGGAAAGAGAGCGCATGTCTGAAAGGAAGCTCGTGGTGCTGGGGACAGCGAGCCAGGTTCCCGGGCGCACCAGGAACCAGAACGGCTACCTGCTCCGTTTCGACGAAGAGGGGTTCCTCTTCGACCCCGGCGAGGGGACACAGCGCCAGATGATCATGGCCTGTGTCTCGGTGAGCGAGATCACGAAGATATTCATCACCCATTTTCACGGAGACCACTGCCTGGGGCTGGCAGGGATCATCCAGCGCATATCTCTCGACCGCGTCCCCCATGAGGTCGAGATATACTATCCTGCCTCCGGCCGGATCTACTACGAGCACCTGAGGGATGCCTGCCTTTTCTTTAATGCGGCGCATCTCCGTGAGCACCCGGTCGAAGCCGAAGGGGTGATCTTCGAAGATGGCAGGATAACCATAGAGGCCGAGCACCTCGACCATGGAGTAGACTGTTTCGGATACCGTATGGAAGAGAAAGACAACTACACCCTTGACCCGGAAAGGCTTGAAGAATTCGGGATAAGAGACAGGGATGCGGGGAGATTGAAGTCTTCAGGCACGATTACCATCGGCGGGCGTACTATCGGCATCAATGATGTGGGCTCCGTCCTTAAGGGGCAGTGCTTCGCCTTCATCATGGACACGAGGGTGTGCAGGGGTGCATACGAGCTTGCCGCAGGGGCGGACTTGTGCGTGATGGAGGCCACCTACCTGTCGGACATGGAGAGTGCTGCGCACGAATACGGCCACCTCACTGCTGCACAGGCTTCGCTCATAGCCAGGGATTCCGGGGTGAAGAAGCTCGTGCTCACCCACTATTCCCAGCGCTATAACTCCACTGACGAGTTTGCCGAGGAGGCGTCACAATACCATGGAAATTGCGTTATTGCCGTGGACGGTGAAACCATCTTCTTTCCCAGGAGGAAGAGGAAACTTGTCGGGGCCTGACCTGTAATAATGTATAATATCATTTCCTGGATGATATGAAACAGAACTATGTTGAATTGAATTATTGCATGGCTGAAAGGATGCATTGTGCCGTGCGAATGCATGAACATCCGAACTAAAAACATCACGCCCCTCTCCCCGGCCCTCTCCCCCTGACAGGCGGAGAGGGGGGATCCTTTTAATGATGCTTGATGCTTTAATCCCCTCTCCCCATTTTCCATGGGGAGAGGGTCGGGGTGAGGGGTCCCGGAAATCCTTTATAAACCGGAATGGAGTTCATTCCATGGATAATATCGAGCATAGCTTGATTTGCGATGCTCAGATGACAATGATTATTATGAAATACGGTGTCATCCTGAGCGTAGCGAAGGATCTCGTGCATGAAATCATTGTCCGAAATGTCACGCCTTGCGATTGCCCGGGATATCAGGCATCGGGTGCATCCTTTGACAATCGTTCGATGATGCTTTCAAAGAAGCGCAGCACGGTGTCGATTTCCGACTCAGTGAAGCCTTGGGTGATTTGCTTGTTGAATTGCTTGAGCAGGGGAAACGCGATCATACTCAGTCCCCTTGCCTTGTCGGTGAGAAAAACATGGACTCCACGCGCATCCTTTTTTGAAGACTCCTTCCTGAGGAGCCCCGCCTTTTCCATGCGGGTAACCAGCCCCGTCACGGCAGGGCTGTTCAGGTGAAGCCCTGAAGCGAGCCTCTTCTGGAGGCACCCATCGTTTTCCATCAGAAAGAAAATGACTCCGAGCTGGATCGGTGTGATCCCCAGTGCGGACAGGAGCTGCTTCTCCGCCTTGCGGTACAGCAGATGCTGGGCGCGGTTGAATTTATAGAATATCCTGCGGTCCTGCATGAGCCTGGCCTCGAATAGCTTGCATAGGACCTATATAGTTTATATGCAAATTGATTGTCAAAGAGAAGTTCGGTTGAATAGCCTTGCACAACCTATGAATACAGCTTTTGCATTTTGAATATAATCAACGATGGATAAATGCGTAGGTAGCACGCTGTGCGTTGCTCGCAGTAACCAGCAAAGGATTGTGCAAAGGTCTCCAGATCAGATGTGAGGCCGGTAGATTACGGGATGCCGGGATGGATGTCGTCCTCATCCATGAGCCGTCGCTTCCTGAGACGGTAGCGTACGTAACCCGTCACCGTGAACAATGCGGCGAGGAAGAAGATGACCCCGTAGATGTCGCTCGCCACGAATGCCAGCAAAGCAGCCCATGTACTGAGGCTTTTTCGCCATTCCCTCTCCACCTCGGGGAGCTCCAAACCCAGCGCCATCGTGATTGCATCCTGCGGAGACTTGCCGTTCCTCAATGCTGTCAGGATATTGGTGATGCCGTTCCTGCCGTACCGGGCCGCTATGTAATCCACGAAACTCCTGCTCTCTTCATAGGCCAGCACAAGGCCGTGCTCGTCTTGGGGAAAGGATGCATCCAGCGCGTTCATGCCGATAAGGCCGCCGCTGATTGAGGCCCATCTCAGGTAAGACTCCCTTTTTTCAGATATCAGCTCGGCAAACCCGCCGCTTACCCATTGGCAAACACCCTCATCCAGCCAGCGTGGGATGGTATGGATGTAGCGGTGGAGCAGGAGGTGGGAAAGCTCGTGCTTGAGGATGGTCCGTGTGCTGAACGGGTCCTTGCTCGAGCGGGCATAATCGATGACTATGAGCATCTTTTCCGGCACGGCATAGGCGACGATCAATCGGTTGCCCACGATCTGCTCGAATGCAGCCTCGTCCGAGACTACCAGGACCGCAGGTCTGAAATCCACGTGGAACCCCAGGGCCGCTTCGAGCTCTTCCCTGACGGAAGGGTAAAATCCGGCAATCTCATGTGCCGCGTCTCCAAGGGACCTCTCGTAGAAAATAGCGACATCTTTGTTGTTCAGTGCTTCAATCTGCCCTGCATATACGGGCCGGATCATGAAAAGGAGAAACAGTAGGGCTGAGGATAGGAGAAAAGAGGAGGGCTTGAGGGCGAATCCGTTCCTGAAGATCATTCCTGCCGGTTGATCACGCGTGAGGGGCATGAGGCGTCTTATATCATGAAACGGCGTGGTCAGCCTTCATTATTAAATGTTCCGGCGAGAATGCTCTGGATCATAACGCCTTGTACTGATACATGATCAATGATGCAAGGGTCTGCTACAATCTTCATACGCGGGGTCGGCGAGGTGCTTGTTGAGCACAGCACAAGGGCGCAAAGGGTGAGCATAACCCTCAAGCCATCGGGGGTGAGGGTTGCCGTGCCTCTGGGAGTGCCCCTGTCCCGGGGGAAGAGATTCGCCTGTGACAAGAGGGACTGGATAAGGAGCCGGCTCTCCAGGTTGGAAACCATGGTAAGGGCACAGGCTGAGGCATGCAGCCTGTTGCCCATGACGGATATCGTGCATGCACGGAAGAAGATCATCTCCCGCCTGGACGAGCTTTCAGCGAGATTCGACCTCCCCTATGCCGGTGCCATGGTCCGTAACCAGAGGACCCGCTGGGGGAGCTGCAGCATCAACAATACAATCAGCCTGAATATAAATCTGGCCAGGCTCCCGGACGAGCTCATGGATTATGTGATCGTCCACGAGCTTCTCCATACGAAGATCAGGGGGCACGGCAGAGAGTTCTGGAAGGGCATCGATTCACTGATGGGTGACTCACGGGGTCTCAGAAGAAGACTTAAGCACTATTCCCTCGTACTCAGGTAACAGGCTGCCACTTGTGCCGTGTTATCTCCATTGATCTGTTCCATTCCTCCCAGGAAAGATAATACATATAGCCTCAATAAAGAATTAAAACAGGAATACCGATAGGACCTCAGAGAATGATTTAATCAGGCAGTAATGTTCAATGAACTCGGAGCTGGAGAGGAGGGGGAATTCATGAAAGAAAGCACGAAGGTCCTGTTTCTCAGGCCGCTTATATTCCAGGAAACGGTTGTTCTCATCATCCTCTTGCCGATCCTTTTGTTCTTATTAAGGTATATCTCCGCAAATGTCATGAAACACTTTACTTTTGTTATGTTTGGTGCATCCATGGCAGCAAATCTGGGACTCTTTCTGGGCACGGTGACGAAATATTACTTTGTCCGACCTGCTATTGATATCATGGAGAAAGATGAATACGGACTCGAAGAGATCCAGCATGCAGTGCGCTCAATTTCCATGCTCCCTCTCGCAGAGTCTGTTGTCATATTCCTGAGGTTTGCATTCTTCGGAAATCTCATTGCCACGTTGCCGGTGTATCTCAAGGGGTATATCGGTCTGAGTGAATTCTATTTCGGGTTGAACTCCGTTGCTATGATCGGGCTCCTGGCAATTCCCATTGTTTACCTTTCTTCGGAAAACAGCCTCACATCGTTTTATGTAAAGAGCAACCTCAAGGGCCTCCTCGAAAGCAATGTCGGATTGTTCAACATGAACCTCAGCTGGAAGACACTTTGTACAATACTCCTTATCTCCGTTCCACCCCTTGGCCTCATCCTGGGCCTTCTCTACCTGTCCATTGCCACAGAGCTCAAAATGGAATCGCTCCAGGCGGGGTTCTATGTCATCCTTATCGAAACCATGATACTGTCTCCCGTCTGCGGTCTTCTTCTCATGAAGAACCTTGCCCTGTCGGTGGGGAGGATGTCCGTCATGCTGAAAGACATGGCCAAAGGCCAGGGAGACCTGACCAAACGTTTGGAGGTCACGGGTCTGAACGATGTGGGTGAGCTCGCCTACTGGTTCAATGGGTTTATCGAGAACCTTGAGGAGATTGTCGGCCATGTGAAAGACACCTCGCTCGAGGTGCACCATGCCGTTGAGGACGTAAGTAACGGCTCGCAAGAGCTTTCTCAGTCGACCCAGAATCAGTCGGCCTCGGTCGAGGAAGTCTCGGCCTCTATCGAGGAGATGAACGCCACCATCCACAACAATGCCGAGCTCATCAATGAAGGCCGGGACACATCAAATGTCATCACCAAGCTCATCGACCAGAGCAAGACCGTCTTTGCAGAGCTTGCAAAGGCCATAAAGGATATATCTCAAGATTCACGGAAGATCGGAGACGTTGTGGTCACGGTGAACGAGGTGGCGTTCCACACGAATCTGTTGGCCCTGAACGCATCTGTTGAGGCCGCCCGTGCCGGCGAGCACGGGAAAGGATTTGCTGTGGTTGCAGGCGAGGTAAGGTCTCTGGCCCAGCGGTCGGCGGAAGCCGCCCGTGAGATCAAGAACCTCATCGACGGCACGGTCAGCCGGATCAAGAACGGCGATACGATGATGCAGAAGACCGCGGCCTCTCTTGAAGAGCTCATGAGCCGCATGGAATTCTTCTTCAGGATGATGGAGGTGATCAGCACCTCCAGCATGGAGCAGACCCAGAATATAGGCGAGTTGAACCATGCCATCACCCAGATAGACAACTCCACCCAGCAAAACTCCTCCACGGTGCAACAGCTGACAGCCACTATGGAAAACCTGCGTAACATGGCAACAGTGCTTGCAGAAGACGTGCAGAAGTTCAAGACGTCCCAGAGGGAAGATTGAACTTGGAAACCGCTGGAGAATTGCCCCCAATCATTATTAAATTTTCCCATCAGAAAAGCCGATAAACAATCACGAGCTTAAAAATCCCGTTATCAATGCGGTGAGAGGCATGTGGGGAGAAGAGTAATGAAAGAGAGCACTAAAGTATTGTTCCTTCGGCCATTGCTATTTCAGGAGTCTATAACCGCCGTTGTCGTTGTGCCATTGTTGCTGGTTTTTTTCATGAATGTCTCCGAAGGTGTTAAAGACCATTTCATTACTGCAGCGATGGGGGGGCTGAATGCAGCTAATTTAGGGCTAGCCTTGGGAAGTATTGTCAAATATTATTTTGTCCGACCTGCAATACGGCTCATGGAAAACGGTTCCACCGATCCCGGAGAAATCCAGTGCGCTGTTCGTTCTATTTCCTTCCTCCCCCTGGCCGAGGCAATTACCGTGTTCTTACGATTCTTGCTCTTAGGAAGCTTCATTGCAGTCATGCCGATGTATCTTAAGGGTTACGTAAGCTCCATTGAAATGCTCATGGGTGCTAACACCCTCTTCATGACCGGGCTGTTGGTCATGCCGTTCTTCTACCTTGCCTCGGAGAACAGCGTTGTGCCCTTCTATGCCAAGTTCAACCTGAAGAACGTTATAAACAGTGATGTGAAACTGTTCCGCATGAGCCTCAATCAGAAGCTTCTCACCACTATCCTCCTGATTGCCATCCCGCCCATCGGGCTCATCCTCGGTACTATCTACCTTTCCATAATTACCGGATTCAAGCTGGTTTCCATGCAGTATGGGTTCATACTCCTCCTTGTCGAGACAGCACTCATGACATTCATCAATTGCGGACTGCTCATGAAGAGTCTCTCGTTATCAGTGGGCAAGATGTCCATCATGTTTGAAGACATGGCCAGGGGTCAGGGCGACCTTACCAAGAGGCTCCATGTGACCGGGCTCAACGAGGTGGGCAAGCTCGCCTTCTGGTTCAACGAGTTCATAGGCGATATCCAAGAGATTGTAGAGCATGTGATGGAGACATCGCTGCAGCTCAACCAGGCAATACACGAAGTGAGCTCGGGCTCACAGGACCTGTCGCAGGCAACGCAGGAGCAGGCGGCGTCCGTCGAGGAGATCTCGGCATCCATCGAAGAGATGAACGGTACGGTGCTGCACAACGCGGACCTCATCCGTGAGGGCCAGGATACATCCCATGCGATCACCAAACTGATAGACCACAGCAAGCAGGTGTTTGCGGACCTGATGAAGGCGATCCAGGAGATCTCACTGGATTCCCGGAAGATCGGCGACATAGTGCTGACCGTGAACGAGGTGGCGTTCCACACGAACCTGCTGGCGCTGAATGCGTCGGTGGAGGCGGCGCGTGCGGGGGAGCACGGGAAGGGGTTTGCGGTGGTGGCGGGAGAGGTAAGGTCATTGGCGCAGCGGTCAGCGGGAGCGGCGAGCGAGATCAAGGCGTTGATAGAGGGGACTGTGGGGCGTATCAGGAACGGGGACGAGATGATGAAGAAGACGTCGTCCTCGCTTGAGGAGCTGATGAGCCGGATGGAGTTTTTCTTCAGGATGATGGAGGTGATCAGCACGTCGAGCACTGAGCAGACGCAGAACATCGGGGAGCTTGGCAGGGCGATATCACAGATAGACGGATCGACGCAGCACAACGCATCCACGGTGGAAGAGCTGGCGGGCACGCTGGACAACCTGAGGACCATGGCGACCGTGCTCGCGGAAGATGTCCAGAAGTTCAAGACCTCTTAGGATACAGGATCTTCCTTCCTCAGAAAATCAACCGCTGCAGGGAGAGAACATACAAAGGCCCGGCGCAATGTCGGGCTTTTTTTGACCTACAATATCAGTCGATCGCCTAAACTGATCTATTGACAGTCGACCCCCTCCCGGTTATCATTTAGTCAATCAACTAAATAGTGTCCATCAGGAAACCCCGGGTTGACACTAAAGAGGTGTCCCTATGAATATAGGCATACCAAGAGAGGTCAAGACCAGGGAAGGCCGGGTAGCCATGACCCCTATCGGTGTTCGGACCGTGGTACACCATGGGCATAGGGTATTCGTGGAGAAGGGCGCCGGGTTGGGGTCGGGTATACCTGATGCTGCCTATAAGTCCGCTGGCGCAAATGTCTTAGACAAGGCACAAGCAGTCTGGGATGACTCCGAGATGATCGTGAAGGTCAAGGAGCCCATTGAAGGAGAATACCCTCTGCTGCGAGAAGGCCTGATTCTATTTACCTATCTCCACCTCGCAGCCAATGAAGAACTTACCAGGGAGCTGCTGAACCGGAAAATCATCGGGATTGCCTATGAGACGATCCAGCTTGAGGACGGGGGTCTGCCCCTGCTTGCACCTATGAGTGCTGTGGCAGGAAGGCTCGCGATCCAGACAGGCTGCACCTGTCTTGAGGATATACACGGAGGCAAGGGCATTCTCCTCTCAGGTGTTCCGGGGGTGCACCCGGGAAGGATTACCATCCTGGGTGCCGGTATAACAGGCATCAATGCAGCGCATCTTGCCATCGGCCTTGGTGCCCAGGTTACGATCCTCGACATCAACCAGAAGCGGCTCAACTATCTTGAGGACATCTTCCATCCACGGGCAGTACTCCTCATGGCAAATGCCGGCAACGTGGAGGAGAGCATCATACATGCTGATCTGGTCATTGCCTCGGTGCTTATACCCGGAGCGAAAACCCCCCACCTCATAACCAGGGAGCTACTGAGAAAGATGGAGCCGGGCTCGGTCATCGTGGATGTCGCCATCGACCAGGGAGGATGCGCCGAGACGAGCAGGCCCACTACTCATGACAATCCGACCTACATCGAGGAAGGCATCGTTCACTACTGTGTGGCGAATATGCCCGGTGCAGTTCCGAGAACATCCACCTATGCCCTCACCAACGCCACCACCCCTTATATAGTTGAGCTCGCAGACAAGGGCTATGAGAGGGCTTTAAAAGAGAATCCCTCCTTACACAAAGGATTGAACGTATACCGGGGCCTTCTTACCAACAGTGAAGTGGCCAAGGCCTTCGGATGGGACTTTCAAGAATATGGCCCAGCCTGAGGGCCTTTG
>DATKLV010000121.1:0-8568 GCA_035542255.1 Desulfomonilia bacterium
TCCACTATTCTGCAGCATTCATTGAACTGAATTGCCATAATGAGTTCAAGGTCTATCAGGATCTCTTCCGGAATTTTTCCTTGGAGGCCATTCTCGCTGACCGGCTCCCCGGTGTGAAGATATTGGTAGAACCCTTTTCCAGTCTTCTTCCCCAGGTGTCCTTTATGGACCAGGTCCGACAGGACCCTTCCAGGACCCAGATCCGGAGATAATTTATCTGCAAAAGAAATACAGGTCCGATGGACAACATCGAGCCCGACGAAGTCCATGGTCTTGTAGAAACCCGGTATAAATGGTTCCATCTGGCCATCAATATGATGGGGTTTGTAACCTTTCTCCTCGGCATGGTCGATGATCCAGTTCAGATACGCCACTATAGGTGCGGTGGACCGGTTGACAACAAAGCCGGGGCTCCACCGGTCGAGAACAACTGTCATGCGTGTTCCGTTTTTGCATGGCAGCCTGTCCCCGACCGAGAGAGTCTTCCCGAGTGTCAGGTCTGAGGTGTGGGAACCTTTGGTGATTTCAATGAGACGGGATTCTTCCGGAACAAAGAAATGCATGCCGATGACACGTTCTTTGGCTTCGGAAAATTGCGCTATCTCATCAATGCTCATGGTGGAAGTGTTTGTCGCGAAGATGCAATGAGGCGGCGCATGTCGTGCCATGGCGCGGAAAATGTCCTGTTTCAGTTCCATGACTTCGGGTACTGCCTCGATGACGAAATCAGCTTTCTTCACTGCTGCGGCAAGGCCCTGCTCCTTCAAGATCTCAACAGAAGGCATGGTTCCCGCTTCGCTGCTCGATCTTATGGCTTTGAGGCTTTCCAAAATACCTGCATGGGCCCTTTCGAGCAAGGCAGCATCCTTGTCATGCAGGACAATCGATGAAAACCCTGCCGTAAGGGCTGCTCGTGCAATACCCTGTCCCATGAATCCTGCACCGACAATGACAAGGACATTTACCGGTTCTGAATTATTCATGCTTTTCTCCATCCATTAAATTCACGCATATCGTCCGAGTATCAGATCTGAGGCAGCCCTTTGTTTCTCTTCATAATCTTTTCGGCCTTCTTCACCAGGGAAGAGTCATGGAGCCACAGTTCCGGGAAATACTTCTCCTTCCCTGCGGTTACATTGACAGAGCACTGCGCCCACTTGGCTTCCTGAAGATTCATGACACATTGGTCGCACCGGGTGCAGCGTATGATGTCTTTTACATTGCCTGTGTGGGCCTTCACCGGCCAGTATGGGTCTGCCACTGCCTGTCTTCCGAGTGAAATGATGTCAGTCTTGCCCTCGGCTATAGCCTTGGCTGCTGTCTCGGGATTGATGAAACCCGGAGTGATGACCGGAATCCCACCCCCTGCATCCTTGAACCCAGGAGCATACTGAGTAAACTCATCCTCTCCGTCAGGGAAGAATTTCCCTGGATTCTCATAGCCGCCCTGTGAGATGTTGACAAAGTTGATACCTGCATCATAGGACATTTTCACGAATTCCCGGGCCTCATGCACCGTCACCCCGTCTTTCATGCATTCATCGCCCGAGAAACGCGCACCCAGCGGATAATCAGGGCCGACCTTTGCCCGTGCCTTTTTTATAATGTTGACAAGGAACCTGGCGCGGTTCTCTATGGACCCGCCGTACTCGTCGATTCTCTTGTTTGTCCTTCGGGAAAGGAACTGGTGGATCATATACCCGTGCGGGCTGTGGATCTCTACCCCGTCAAAACCCAGGGTTTCGGCCGCGCGTATCTGGGCTGCCATCCTGTCCTCAAGATCCACGATCTCGTGTATATCGAGTTCCCTTGGCGTCTCGCCCTGGACATAGTTTTTCATATCCGGTTGAACTTGCATCAGCAAATCCGCTAATTTCTTGTGAAAAATATCATATTCTTCATCATTCAGATCCGGCAGCTCGTCTAGACCCTGATACCCAACGCTCTTGATGGCATCATCGATCCCCGGAACCATTCTCCTAAACTGCTTCCTGAATCCTTTATTCAAATTCCGGTAATCTATTTTCATTGGCACCGGAGACGCGGCACCGGAAGGGACATCGTGTGAATCGATCCCGGCATGGCCCTGGCAGCCCCAGCCGGGACTGAGCTGAATGAAGATCTTGCAGTCATCATAGGTGTGAATGAGCTCGACGAGCTCGCTGACAAACCTGTAATACCTCTGATCGCAGAAAAGCGCGGGGTTGAGCGAGTCAGACCCTCTCCAGCGGTGCGGGTTCATGACAAAGCATTCGGTGATAATCAGTCCGAATCCTCCCCGCGCCCGTGTAGCGAACCATGCCAGGGTATGGTCGGATATGTAGCCGTTGGGGCCCGAGTACCCCATGTTCATGGGGGCCATGGCAATGCGGTTTTTCAGCGTACAGTTTCCAATTTTGATCGGTTCGAAAAGTTTCTTCAGCGGCATAGATTTCTCCTTTTCAACGTTTATATCTGCTGCATCATATGCAGTTCTTCCAACCATTGATCAGCCTTACTCTGTATAATTCCTTCAGGACCAGGACTTCGGGAGCCCCTGGAACTGCATGAGCATGTTGCGGCTCATTTCGTTTGAGATGGGAGAGAACTGAATCTGGTACGCGTCCCTGAGGAACATGGAGACCGGGTACTCGTTGCAGATGCCGTACCCGCCGAAGATCTCGGCCCCGAACGTCCCGGCGTGGCGTGCACCCTCGGCAGCCACGAGTTTGGCCATGGTAGCCTCGAGGTGGTAGGGCTTGCCGTGGTCACAGAGCCATGCGGCCTTGTACGTGAGGTTCCGGGAGTTCTCCAGGTTGATATACATGTCCGCGAGATAATTCTGGAGGATCTGGAAGCGGCTGATGGGTCCGCCGAATGCGTTGCGCTCCTGGACGTACTTGAAGCAGATGTCATAGATGGCCTCGATGATGCCCACGCCCATCATGGCAACCCCGATACGCTCCGGGTTCAGAACGGTCATGATCTCGTAGAAGGCATTGCCGCGCGTACCGATGGTGTTCTCCTTGGGCACCTCCACATTGTCATAGAAGATCTCCACACTGTCGCAGTGATGGTAGCAGATCTTTCCGATCTTGCGGATGGTCACGCCCGGTGTCTCGCGGGGCACCATGATGGTGGTCCAAGACTGGCTCTTCTTGACGTCCTTCTCGGTCTTGCACACCGTGATGAGCGAATCCGCCACGTGCGCGCCGGTGATGAACACCTTCTGTCCATTGATGACCCATCTGTCTCCCTTGTCTTCCGCAAAGGTGGAAAGGGCGCCCAGGATGTCGGTACCTCCGGCAGGCTCGGTCAATGCCATGCATGTCTTGAACTTGCCCTCGGCTATGAGGGGTAAATATTTTTCCTTCTGTTCCTTGGTCCCAAGCTCACCGATGAAACGAACGCCAAAACCCATTGTGACACCTACCGCATTTGAAACAGACGGAGAAGCCTTGCAGATCTGCTCGAAACCCAGCATAGTGTCAACCTGCCCCAGACCCTGACCGCCATATTCAACAGGAACAGGACCAGAGAATGTCCCTAGATCAACAAATTTCTGCCAGAGTTCGTCAGGAGGGAAGTCCACGTTCTCATCCATCCATCTGACATATTCATAGTTTAGTTCCTTCTCGCAGAACTTTTTGAAGGTCTGCTGGATCAGGATTTGGTCTTCATTTAAGGTGAAATCCATATATCTCCCCCTTATCTATTTTTCTCTCGTCTGAGGCGATGTTCGCCTGCTTCATAGCTACTACCATTGTGCACTTTTTTACCGCTTATCAGCTGACCTCAATCTGTTGTTAATATTTAACGGAATCACACCCGTTGACATTTGATCACACGCCTCCTAAAGTTTGACGGAAAACTCGAAGCCGTCAGTCAGGGGCAAGGTCAGGGATGAAAAACCGTTGCTCTTGTCCTGAACATAGGAAGCATAGGCCGCAAGGGTACGCTTGATGAAAGGCGAGAGCACATTGTCGGCCAATACAACACCTCCCCTCCGCAGAAAAGGGAACAGCATTGTGAGGACAGGAAGATACAGGTCCTTCGACCCGTCCAACAGGATCATGTCAACCTCGCCGCCAGGATCAGCCAGTGATGCCCGGGCATCTCCGGAACGGATATCCGTGTATTCAGCGAGACCGGCTCTTTCTATGTTTGCCTTTGCCCTTATCACTTTTGCTTCAACAAACTCCGAGCCAATAACAACCCCGCCCCCGTTGTCCTTGACGGCCGCGGCAAGAAAGATGGTGGAGTATCCGAAAGCCGTTCCGAACTCAACGATACGGGCGGCACGCACAGCCCGGGCGATGTTGTATGCAACCAGGCCGTGCGTGGGAGAAAATTGCAGGGAAAGATCCGCCATGCCATGGTATTGATCAGTAAAGGAAGGGTTCCGCCCGATCAGTTTCTGAAAGACATAGGGCAGCATCCTGAAAGCAAACTTGGCGTGATCCTTTGCCGATGACTTCCGGAGCTGTTCGAGCACGGATTTGACCGCAGCATTCTCGAGCGTGCATTGAGAATCGTTCATAGGATCATTGTCCGAGCTCATGTTTATCTCCTCCCTGCTCATGAGAGCATCCTATCATGTGCGCATCAAATCCGTTGGACCACTCTCCGGCCGTTCTCCTTGCCCTTCTCCCGTTACGCGGCTTATTACGGGCGGACGGTTTTCTCCCTTCAGGTATCCTGGGCTTCAGGAACGGCCCGATTCTGCAGCGAGCAGATCCATGACCCTTTTGAACTCAGGTCCTTCCTTCCTCCAGACATGGCATGAATCGAGTGCGGAGTTCATGAAGTACTCCATCATCCGGGGCTCCTTCATGAGCAGACGCATGCTCTGGTCATCCTCCGCCAGGATGGTGAAGATCCCCTGGAAAACCGCAGATACCACTGCCTCCAGCAGCTCGCGCAGGTGGGTGCAGCTCCGGGACCCTCCCAGAAGCGATTTCATCTTTTTCGTAAACCCCCTCTCTATCCTCATCCCCTTGAGGCATGAGACACTTTCCCTTACTTCCGTGCACTCCGCCCTTGGGACCACAGCAAGCTCAACCTCCAGATCCTCAATGGTCATGCTTGCAGTATCGATCAGGAGCCGCAGGACCATATCGTGAACCATGCCCACAGGACGCCGTTCGCCGGTGATGAGAAAGACATCCCGGAACCTCTGGTCCACCAGTCTGCCCTCGATGACGGCCTTGCAGGATCCCGCCCTGTACGTCGTTACCGTTATCTTCCTCTGCTGGACCTTCTCGTCAGCCATCTCCAGAAGTCTGCTCACCCTTCCCTCCTTCAGCAGCGATCGTCTTCACCCACAGCCGGTGCAGGAAGTGATAGGATCGAACCGGTTCTGCATGCCATTGATCAGATACCCCAGGATCTGGCATGATCCAAACTTAATGAGGTATACTTTCGTATCAACCTCCTACTTGCTGCGCCTCCGCGCATGTACAGTTCCCTTCCTCACCCCGAGGATTTCATGAAACACAAACCGCTCGAATCCGACATCCTTGTTCACGGAGCAACGGAGATGGCGGCTGTTGATGAGCTCAAATATGCAGCGGTTGCACCTGACGCATTTCTTAATGGCATTGGCTTTATTCTGCCATACCTTGTTGGCCCATTCAGGATCCGCGATGAATGCCCTTGATGAAGATACCATATCCTTGTACCTGTCCCTCACAGCAGAAGCGGCAGCATTCGGGTTATGAAGGCTGGTGGTCACGGGTACATGCCCTATCTCCCTGAACCCTCGAGCGCCGCTCAGAGAAGGGATGACATTGTTTACCTGCGGAAGACATGCTTTCTGCATCATTCACCATTTTACCTTCTCATTGTTTGCGAGGGCACATCACATTTTTCCCAGTAAGCTTCAAACTCGCGGCATGCATCTTTCAGGGTATTGAGGTCCCTGATTCCGAGTCTGATCAGCTGTTCGAGTATTTCCCTTCGACCCAGTTTCATAAATTGTACCTCGCAATCATCCGACTTTTTATTTTCCATAGCTGGATTTCTTAATTTTTTATTCAGTCATGTGATATCTTTCTTTTTAAGAAGAATGCCGAAAAGCGTTATATGCTTGCTGGTTTCATTTTTCATGTGATCAATCCTTCCTTAAATCCCCAGTATCTTATCCATGATACCGTGCGACTCGACGAAGGCATTGATAGTGTTGAATGACTGCGGCAGCATCCTTTTTACGAACCAGAATATCTTTGCTTCAGGTTGTGGAAGGACATAGAGCCTGTTCGCCTTTATTGCTTTGAGGGTGGCCTTGCTGATGGACTCTGGGGTTCCATTTTGGAATTTTTTGAAGGCGGTTTCAGCCTTTTTATGCTGATGCTCGTCCGAGTACCTCGCCTGATCCAGAAGATTTGTCTTGAAGAAGGTCGGACACACCACCGTAACCCCGATGTTGCTCCCCCTTAATTCTCCCCTTAGCGTCTCTGACAAAGATATAACCCCTGCCTTTGTCACGTTGTATGGCGACGTCCCAGGCAAGGATACAAAGCCAGCGGCAGAGGCGACGTTCACAATGTGCCCCCTACCCTGCTTCTTGAATACGGGTATAAACGTCCTACACCCGTAGACAACGCTCATGAGCATGATATCGATCTCGAAGCGCCAGTCTTCTAGAGGCACTTCCTCCATGATTCCAAATACCGGTATACCGGCGTTGTTGATGAGGATGTCTATGCTTCCCCACTGAGAAAGCACGATATCGGCAAGCGCCTGCACCTCCTCGGGCTTTGTGACATCACACCTGACTGCGAGGCCCTGACCGCCTACAAGGGTAACGGTCTCTTCTGCCCTGTCAATATTGATATCACTAACAGCTACTTTCCAGCCGAGCTTGGCAAAATCGAGTGCAAGTCCGCGGCCGAACCCGCTTCCGGCCCCGGTTATAACCACGGTTCTCGTTTTGAAACGATTCATGAAATAATCCTTCCTCCTTCGAGCAGGATATAATTGGTTTTCTCGCCGCATAACATTCATCTGCCGATCACATACCGATGCGGATCGACTTCTTCCCTCAGGATTTTTAGTTCTGTTTCCGTTGGCGGCTCGGTCTCGGTTATCTGTGAAGCCTTGAGCAGCTCGAAGCCGCAGTTGTCCTGGACATCCTTCATGGAATAGCCGGGATTGATGGAAATAACGCGCATCCGCTTGCTTTCGGGCTCGAAATCCATGATGGCCATGTTCGTGAACACCTTGTAGGGGCCGGTCCCCTCTGGCAGTCCCGCCTCGTAGCGGCTGTTACCGCCCTGGAGCCATCCGGGCGTGGTGATGAAATCGCACTTCTCCACAAAGCGACGTGAGTCCTGTACGGTAAGGACCATCATCTTCCAGCAGAGGCTGCCGAAATCGTTGGCCCCGCCACTTCCAGGCAAACGCACCTTGGGCTTCTGATGAGTCCCGCCTATATAGGTAGAATTCAGGTTGCCGTACATGTCTATCTGTGCACCACCCAGAAAGGTGTAGTCGACATATCCCCGGGAACAGGTCTCCATAATGGCTCCCAAGGTCGAGACCATGACTGCCTTGTGCCCCGCCCGTGAGTCGCCGACGGATATGGGCATCTCAGGAAGCTGCGGGTTGATGCTCCCTGCCTCGAACATGATGGACAGATTCGGCGAGTTCAGTTTCTGGGCCAGCATGGCTGCAGCGCACGGGGCACCGGTACCCACGGCAAGCGTGGCGCCGTCTTCGAGCTCTCTCGATGCCACACAGATCATCAGCTCCATCGCATTATACGCAGTTGTCATTTGTCTCCCTCCTTGTGCAGCAGGTGCTCGATGGTCCTGAGCCTGAGCATCTTTTCCATGCCGCCGTTCTTGTTGATGTATTCATGGTGGTCCTTGCAGTCATAGATGTTCTTCTGCAGGAACTCCTTGAAGAGTTCAGGGTCTTCCTCGACCTTCAGCCATTCCCGCAGGTGCTCTTCATCAGAAAAGTACTCATACACCATGTTGCCCGGATAATTACCGAACGGAACTTCGCACACCGCATCAACGAGGAAGTAGGGGATCGTTGTTTCCGAAGGGTCCCTGCGGATCTCTTCATTTGATATGAGACGCTCGCATGTGATGATCGTCCGTTTGGCTGCCCGGGCCAGGTCGTTGTCCGACTTCAGGATGCCCCTGATCCGGCAGTTCCCGTACACATCCGACTCATGGACGTGGATGATGGCCACATCCGGATAGAGTGCGGGGTGCAGGGAAAGCTTCTTGCCCGTGTACGGACAGTTAATGATCATGCTGGCACTGGTATCAAAGGTGTCTGTACCGAGAAGATTTCGTGCAGGAACAAAGGGGACGCCCATGGCGGCCGCCCTGATCCTTGCCGAAAGACTGTAATTGGTCCATTCGGTTACCCTGACCTTGCCGCTCTGCATGTATCTTCTCGCGCAGGGTGACAGCCCCCGTGCCTCCAGACCAACAATGTAACCCGCGTCAAGCCGGTCAAAGGCTTCTCCTGCGCAGAGGATCTCAAAATCATGGGTGGTGGTGTGTCCGCAAAAACCCATATGTTTCCTGCCCTGCCTGAGGATCTCGTGGCACGCGGCAATGGGTGCCCTGT